>NZ_JBNQGD010000319.1:1860-20451 GCF_050436765.1 Arachidicoccus sp.
CTTTCCGCTACCGCGTAAAAGGCATTATCAATATCTAATGCCAGACGTTCACCAAATAATGCATGATTTCTTTTTGTATAAATAACCGTGCGTTGTTTATTCATCACGTCATCATACTCCAACAAATGCTTACGAATACCAAAGTTATTTTCTTCTACTTTTTTCTGTGCACGTTCGATAGATTTTGTGATCATTCCGCTTTCGATAGCCTCTCCTGCTTTATAACCTGCAAAATCCATCACTTTGGCAATGCGCTCACTACCAAACATACGCATCAAATCATCTTCTAAAGAAACGTAAAACAATGAAGATCCAGGATCTCCCTGACGACCCGCACGACCACGTAATTGCAAATCTACGCGTCGACTATCGTGTCTTTCGGTACCGATAATTGCTAACCCACCGGCAGCTTTCACTTCATCTTTCAGCTTAATATCTGTACCACGACCAGCCATATTTGTCGCAATAGTTATAGCACCAGTAAGACCTGCTTCTGCAACAACTTGTGCCTCTCTGGCATGTTGCTTGGCATTTAACACATTATGCGGAATTTGCTTTTGACGCAACATACGACTAAGCAGTTCACTTATTTCCACCGAAGTTGTACCCACCAAAACCGGTCGGCCTGCATTCCTATATTCCTCAATTTTTTCAATTACAGCACCGTATTTTTCACGCTTTGTTTTATAAACAAGATCATGCTGATCTTCTCTAATTACCGGTACATTGGTAGGAATAGAAACAACATCTAATTTATAAATTTCCCAGAACTCTGCAGCTTCTGTTTCAGCAGTACCGGTCATACCACAAAGTTTGTGGTACATACGGAAATAGTTCTGTAAAGTAACGGTAGCATATGTTTGCGTAGATGCTTCAATCTTCACATTTTCTTTCGCTTCCAATGCCTGGTGTAGACCATCAGAATATCTACGTCCTTCCATTATACGGCCGGTTTGCTCATCAACAATTTTCACCTGGCCGTCAATAACCACATATTCGTCATCTTTTTCAAATAAGGTGTAGGCTTTTAATAACTGCTGAATGGTATGGATACGTTCTGTCTTAGTACTATATTCGTTAAACAGTTTTTCTTTCTTCAACAATCTTTCCTCTGGAGATAAAGTCTCATCTTTTTCCACATTTGCCAAATCAGTCGCAATGTCAGGTAAATTAAAGAAATTAGGATCTTCATTTAAACCAGTCATAGCCTTGATACCCTTATCGGTCAATTCTACAGAATTGTTTTTTTCATCTATATAAAATAAAAGTTCTGCATCCGCTTTAGGCATTTCTCTTGACTGATCTGCCATGTGGTAATTTTCTACCTTTTGCAAAATATGACGCACCCCTGGCTCACTCAAGAACTTAATAAGGCTTCCTGTTTTAGGTAAACCACGATGTGCACGAAACAACGCCAAACCTCCGCCATCTTCCTTTGCATCATCATTACCTTCAGCAATTTTCTTTTTAGCTTCAATTAAGAAGTTGTTACACAATTGCCTTTGATTAGCTACCAAAAAAGCTACCCTATCTTTCAATTCAAAAAATAATTGTGTAGCATTGTCTTTGCCTACAGGACCAGATATAATTAAAGGAGTACGCGCATCATCAATCAATACACTATCCACTTCATCAATCATTGCATAATGATGTTTGCGTTGCACCATTTCATCCGGATTATGCACCATATTATCACGCAAATAGTCAAACCCAAATTCATTATTAGTACCGTAAGTAATATCACACAAATAAGCATTGCGGCGCGCTGCTGTATTTGGCTGATGTTTATCAATACAATCCACCCTCAGACCCAACCATTCATACAAAGGGCCATTCCATTCACTATCACGACGAGCCAAATAGTCATTCACCGTAACAATGTGCACACCTTGTCCGGCTAATGCATTCAAATATGCAGGTAAGGTCGAGACCAACGTCTTACCTTCACCCGTTGCCATTTCAGCAATCTTACCTTCGTGTAAAACCATACCACCAATCAACTGTACATCATAATGTAACATTGTCCAGTTCACCGTCATTCCGGCCGCATCCCAAGTATTTTGATAAATAGCATTTTCACCCTCAATTTTTATGTGCTTTCTATTTACGGCCAATTCACGATCCAAATCAGTAGCCTTAGCCACGACCTGTCCGCTCTCTTTAAACCGACGAGCAGTCTCTTTCATTACGGCAAATGCTTCTGGTAGGATTAACTTAAGCACTTCTTCAAGTTTCTCGTCGCGATCTTTACCCAATTTATCAACTTCTTGGTAAATGGCGTCGCGGCCAAACATATCACCTGCAGGTAATGCTTCTGCAGCATCTTTCTTGGCTTGGATCGTTTCGTCAGTTTCCTTTAAATAATCTGCAATACGTGCTTTAAACTCTGCCGTTTTGCCACGCAATTCATCATTTGAAAGGCTAGCATATTGAACAAAATATTCATTGATTTTACCTACTAAAGGTTGAATCTTTTTTATGTCTTTTTCAGATTTGTTGCCACCTAACAACTTATTTAAAATACCAATCATTATATTTATTTATAAAGGGTAAGAGGCATAACACCTCAAAAAATATTTTCTATTCAATGCCAAATCAAAAACCATACAGATAACTTATTGAAGTCAAAATGACAGTTTTTGAGTCCGCAAAGCTACTAAATTTAATTGTGAATAGATAAGGTAACAGCCCATAATTAAACGTAAAAACTCCTGAAATAAAAGCATTTGATAAAATGTGAGCGCTAAATTTTGCGATTCTGCATGCAAATCTTTACTTTTGCAGCCAAATTAGAAACTTACATGTCAGGGCAGTTAAAAGAGGTTCGCAACCGGATACAGTCAGTACAATCGACACAGCAGATTACAAAAGCCATGAAAATGGTGAGTGCTGCTAAATTGCGTCGTGCGCAAGATGCCATTATACAAATGCGCCCATATGCTCAGAAACTGCAAGAAGTGCTTAGTAACATCATTAGCAGCTTGCAAGGTCAAAGTAATATTAAACTTGCTGAAGAAAGGCCAGTAGAAAAAGTATTACTTATTGTGATTACAAGCGATCGTGGCTTAGCTGGCGCATATAATGCAAATGTTGTAAAAGCAGCAAAACATACCATTGCTAATAAATACCAAAAACAAGCTAACAAAGGCAATGTTTTTATTTGGAGCATTGGTAAAAAAGGTTGGGAAGCTTTTTCAAAAGCAGGCTATAATACGAATGACAAATACAAGGATCTGTTTATTAACTTAAACTTTGCACATGTTCAGGAGGCCGCGCAAGCCGCTATCCAGGCATTTGAAAACAAAGAGTTTGACGCAGTAGAAATTGTTTACAGCGAATTTGTAAACGCTGCCGTGCAAAAATTTGATGCAGAGCCATTCCTTCCCATTCCGAAAATAGAGAAAAAAGCAGGTCAGAAAAATGTGGATTTTATTTTCGAGCCTAACAAAGAAAAATTAGTTGCGGAATTGATGCCCAAAATATTAAATACGCAATTGTATAAGGCGGTATTGGATGCACAAGCAAGTGAACACGGTGCAAGAATGACGGCAATGGATAAAGCAAGCGAAAACGCCAACGAAATTTTGCGTAGTTTGAAGATTTCCTACAACCGCGCACGTCAAGCTGCCATCACAACTGAACTTACAGAAATTGTAAGTGGCGCTGCTGCATTACAAGGATAATATCATTAATAAAAAGAATAAACACAAATTGATTCATTTTAAGCTGCAAGTTTTTTAACTTGCAGTTTTAGTTTATTAGAATATATATGGAATTAAGTCAAATTATCCCGCATATTGAAGCCTTGGTTTTTGCCAGCGAAAGACCTATTACCAGTTTGGAGATAGTTGAATTTATCAACAATGCTTTTGGATTTTTAGAACAAAAAATATCCATCGATCAGGTGGAGATAGCTTTAGAAGGTATTCACGAGAAATACAGCTCTGAGCACTACCCTTTTGAGGTTTTGCAAAGTGGCGGCGGATGGCAGTTTCTTACAAAACCTAACTTTTATAATACCATTGTTCAATTGAACGGTGAGAAATTTCTAAAAAAGTTATCCAACGCGTCGCTTGAAACCCTCTCTATTATTGCCTATAAGCAACCTATCACAAAAGGGGAAATTGAAAGTATCCGCGGCGTAAACAGCGATTACAGTGTGCAAAAGCTTTTAGAAAAAGAATTAATTATTATTTCCGGAAGAAGTGAAGATCTGCCCGGAAAACCTTTATTATATATTACCTCCAAGGGCTTTATGGATTATTTTGGGCTGAACTCTCCTGAAGATTTACCCAAAATAAAAGAAGTGCTGGCGGAACAAATGATAGAGGCTACTGCGCAACTACGAACAACAGAGAATAATGAGGATTTTGAAATTTTTAAGGAAGAAGGATATAATGAAACACACCAAGCTGCAGACACAGAAACAATCACTAAAATTCAAGAACTGCCTTTAGGAGATAATTTACCCGAAGAAGAAAATACAAATAATGAGCAATAACAGTACACCAAAAATTGGCATTATCATGGGTAGTGATAGCGACCTCAGAATAATGCAGGATGCCGCAGAAATTTTAAAAGAATTCCAAATACCTTTTGAATTGACCGTAGTTTCAGCTCATCGCACTCCGGAGCGCATGGTAAAATATGCACAAACGGCCTCAGAGCGCGGTTTGCGTGTAATTATCGCAGGCGCCGGTGGCGCCGCACATTTACCGGGGATGGTAGCCGCACTTACCGTTTTGCCAGTTATTGGTGTACCTATCAAATCTTCTAACTCCATTGATGGTTGGGATTCCATACTATCTATTTTACAAATGCCCAATGGTGTGCCGGTTGCAACAGTTGCGCTGAATGCAGCCAAAAATGCAGGTCTTTTGGCCGCTCAAATTTTGGCAACAACTAATGAAGCGTTGGCCAAAAGGTATGCTGCTTACAAAATGCAAATACAGCATTCTGTCAATGAAAAAATAAATAGTTTAAAAAGTGACTGGCCTAATGAATTTGATAAATAAAATTTGTGAATCAGTCAGGGACTTTTTTCTTGGTTACCTCTTATCAACAATTACGTCGAAGAGTATTCTATCTTTTAATTCGAGATGGCTGTTTAATAAAATAACATGAAGCATGTTTTAGACAATGCAGTATGGAATGCTTTGAATACAGGTAATAGCAACCTTTCTAAAGGTGATGGGCATGTAAAGTTCTTCGATAAAGAAGTTTCACCATTTGTCGGAATGCAGGAAATATCCAACGAGAATTTTAGAACGCTTCTTGCTTCTTGCGATGAAACACGACGATTCAACATATTTGTCGATCAGGAAATAATTATCCCGAATGATTGGAAAATTATTTACAAATCGAAAGTATTGCAAATGGTTTGTACCCAATCAATAAAAAAAACTTCATCGCTTAACAACATTGTGCCATTAACGCAAAAAAATGTAGCAGAAATGGTTGCCCTCACCCAACTTACGCATCCTGGTCCTTTTGAAAAAGAAACGATATTATTTGGGCACTATGAAGGGATTTTTGCAGACCAACAATTGGCCGCTATGGCAGGGCAAAGAATGTTTCCCGAACCTTATGCCGAAATAAGTGCCGTGTGCACGCGTCCCGATTTTAGAAATAAAGGACTAGCTATTCGGTTAATGCAAAGTCAAATTCGAAGGATGCAATCAATAGCCGTAATACCATTCTTACACGTACTTTCAGAAAATATAACTGCTATAAAATTATACGAAAAACTGGATTTTGAGAGAAGAAAAGAATTTATTGTTTATACAATGGAATCCATTTTATAGCCTAGTCTTTGAAGAGGCAATAACAAAAAAACACCGTACTGCTAACCTAAGATCTCATTCAGTACTTTTGCTAAACGTAACCCTCCGTATAGCAATTGCTGATTCAATTTATTTACAAATATATAATCGTAACGATAACTTAACCTGGAATTTTCAGGCGTTCTATCATAGACTTCATCAGCTAATTGATGTGATTGATAAAACCAATCCTCCAAACTACCACTTTGAATCTGCTTAATTTGATTTTTACTATCTATATTCAAAACGTTTGCATATTCAGTATAACTCCACTTTTGAAAATCGATTAATTCGCTATCCCACACACTGTGGAGATTCGTTTTTTTGCCAAACCAATATTCCGTTATCTTGTTTCCACCTGCATCACCCTGGCGTCCCACGTGTAAAGGCTGCTCTAAATCCCCCATAAAATGCACCAAGAAAATCAAAGCAACTTTGCGTTGTTCTATAGACAATGATTTATCCGCCAACTGCTTTTCCATCGCAGGAATTTGCGAGTATAAGCTTTTGTGTGAAATAGTTTTAAGCACTTCTATAAAATCTGTTTCGGATAAATGACCAGGAACATCTACATAGTGCCAGGGGCCTGTAGATTTCCATTTATCTGTAGTATCCGATTTTATAAAGTCAGGCCAGTTTGCCCAAAATGCCAAGGGCTCTTTACCAATCAATTTACGAAGATTCTTTTGCGCTTTTCTAGTAAGGTTTCTTTGGGCAATCTCTGCAACTATTCGGTGCCCGGTAGTTCCCCAAGCATAAGAAAACTGAACAATCATCAACAATGCCACCGTCATTAAAACAAACCTCAACAAATGTTTCATTATGTTCTCTTTTACTTTTTTAAATATTACAGGATAGCAATTTAAATTAGTCTCTTAATCTGTCAGCACTTCTAAGTAGTTTGATGTCTCTGCGAATGCCGCGCATAGCCATTATTAGCGCAACGGGAATAGCAAATACAAATACCGAGGTTAAAGCCATTGTACCACCTGCACTTAAAAAATTGTTATGTACTTCTAGATGATATAAAAAGATCAAGCCTAAACTGAGTAACAGATTTACTACAGTTAAAAGCATTTGTTGTTTTCTGTTTTTGTACGAAAAAATGCTGATAAGTGCAATTACCAAAACAACTATCGTTGTTACAAAAACCGGGATCGAAGGGTTGTGTCCGTTTAAATTCACTTGCGGATGTTGCACCCCGTTATTCATCCAAGTGCCAACATAAAAACTAAATTTGAAGGAAAGCGCCGCCAAAGCCACTACCAACAACAACCACAGGGTTTGAATACGTTGTATCATGATTTTATTATTTTTTGTTTTACAATGGAATATTGGAAGATTTATAATGTCGTCTTTGATCAAACGTTTCAAATTCATCAATCATAACCACTCTATTATTTTCTCATGCCACGCATTGCACCCATTCCGCCCATCATCCCCATGGGCATTTTGCTCATTCCTTTCATCATTTGTCGCATTTGTTCAAACTGCTTCATAAAGGCGTTTACCTCATGCAACTGTTTTCCTGAACCTTTAGCAATGCGATTTCTTCTCGAAGAATCGATACTATCCGGGTTTGCCCGTTCATAAGGAGTCATAGAACTGATAATCGCTTCTACACCTTTAAAAGCATCGTCACTAATATCCACATCTTTCATCGCCTTACCTACACCCGGGATCATACCCATAATATCTTTCAAGTTACCCATTTTCTTTATCTGCTGCAACTGCTCCATAAAATCCTGAAAGTCGAACTGGTTTTTGCGAATTTTCTTTTCTAGTTTTTTCGCTTTCTCTTCATCATATTGCTCTTGGGCTTTTTCTACCAACGATGTAATGTCACCCATGCCCAAAATACGCTGCGCCATACGATCGGGGTAAAATACATCCAACGTATCTAATTTTTCGCCACTACTGACAAACTTAATAGGCTTTTGTACCGTATATTTAATCGTCAATGCAGCCCCACCACGTGTATCACCATCTAACTTTGTTAACACAACACCAGTAAAGTCTAATCGGTCATTAAAGGTTTTAGCCGTGTTCACAGCATCTTGGCCGGTCATAGAATCTACGACAAACAATATCTCATTCGGCTTAGCAGCCTTCTTTATATTTGCCACTTCTTCCATCATCACTTCATCTACTGCCAATCGACCTGCCGTGTCTATAATGATTACATTCTTCGCTTTTTCTTTGGCATATTTAAGTGCATTCTCAGCAATCGAAACAGCATCTTTATTTTCACGTTCGCTAAAAACCTCTACTCCTATTTGATCACCCAAAACATGCAACTGATCTATCGCAGCAGGGCGATAAATATCAGCAGCCACCAGTAAGGGGAATTTGCCTTTTTTTGTTTTTAGATAGTTCGCCAATTTACCGCAGAAAGTAGTTTTACCGCTACCCTGTAATCCGGCAACTAAAATAATGGTTGGTTTTGTACTTATATCAAAGGATGCTTCCGTGCCACCCATTAATTCGGTCAATTCGTCCTGAACAATTTTGACCATCAACTGGCCAGGGCTAATAGCATTAATTACTTTCGCGCCTGTAGCTTTTTCTTTTACTCTATCGGTAAATTCTTTGGCTATTTTATAATTTACGTCCGCATCCAAAAGGGCGCGGCGTATATCTTTTACCGTATTGGCAATATTCAATTCCGAAATGCGCGCTTCACCTTTAAGATTTTTAAACGCACCTTCTAACCGTTCTGAGAGATTGTTAAACATGTAAATTCTATTTCTAAATTATTCGCTGCGAAAATAAGCAATTAAGCCGATTTACAATTGTAGATTTTAATTGTTTAGTGTAAGAATAATATCGCGACTTATAAGGGCTCCCCCTTCGTCCTCTCCCGTTTCCAAACTGCTGACGACTTCATTTTTCAAAATACGTATATTTTTTGGTGAACCGCAACAACATTTATGGCAAAAAACGCCGCCTTCATTATGTCCCGAAACCTTTTAAGCAATACAAGCGGAAAAAATTGCTAGAACCAACAAACTGACGAAAAAACGGAAAATGATAATCTTCGCAAAAGAAAAAGAGGTAGAATGGGAAAGCATTTTGAAGGTGTGCAAATTCTTCAAGAAATCCCCAAACCCAATTTTGTAGATAAGGGAATTACCAATAAGAGTTCACGCAAAATTTATAATGGAAGGCGACACAGAAATCACTTATTGGATAGACAGAAGGTTTTGGGGAAAAGGGATCACTACAACAGCACTTAAAGAATTTCTGGCAATTGAAAAGACCAGACCCATTTTTGGACGAGTTGCTTACGATAATTTCGGCTCACAAAGAGTTTTAGAAAAATGCGGTTTTGTCAGGATCGGTACAGATAAAGGTTTTGCCAATGCTAGGCAAAAAGAAATCGAAGAATCTATTTACAAACTGACATAAAGTTATCATCCGTGTATATGCTCTTTGTTGCCGTATGATTGAATGAGTTCTCCTTCAAATGTAAGCCATTCTTTCCAGCGTTTTTCAACATCAATCATTTCAGTATAACGACGTGCAAAGCCCAAAAAAGTAGTATAATGCCCTGCTTCTGAAACCATTAAATCATGATAAAATTGAGATAATTTTTCATCCTTAATATTTTGGGATAATACCCTAAAGCGTTCGCAACTTCTAGCTTCTATCATCGCCGAAAAAAGTAACCGGTCTATAAGGGCTGTATTTCTGCTACCATCTTTTTTGCAAAACTTGGCCAACTGATTTACATAATGATCTTTACGTTCACGACCAAGAATATACCCTCTCGCTTTAATAATATTGATAACCATTTGAAAGTGCTGCATCTCCTCTAAAGCAATAGCCGTAAGATCGTGCACCAAATCTTCTTTCTCCGAATTATTGGCAATCAACGAAATTGCATTAGAAGCGGCCTTCTGCTCGCACCAAGCGTGGTCGGTTAGCACCTCTTCTAAATTAGCACTAGCAATATTTGCCCAACGGGGGTCGGTCAGTAATTTTAATCCAAGCATAATCATATATTTCAATGCAAAAATAATTATAATTTTCTCTTCCGAATATCTATAAAAGCAAAGAAAATTTTACCCTATCAAGCTTAACACAAACCATTCTTTGTTTGTCTAGCGTTGATGGAACATTCATAATGTGTTGTATTTTTGAAATACAAAATCTTGCAAATGAAATTTTTAAAGATCGTTTCCTCTCTAGTAATAATCACCTTCTGTAATCATATTTCGGGGCAAATAGTGCTGCCTATACCCACTAATATTCAAAAAGCTTTTGATAAAGGCACGCGAAATACAGATGGAAGGCCCGGCAAAAACTATTGGCAAAATACCGCCAACTACAATATCAATCTAAATTTCATTCCAGAAACAAGACAGATTAGTGGCTCAGAAAATATTACCTATACCAACAATAGCCCTGATACTTTGCATGAAATATGGTTTAAACTCTACCCCAATTTCTATCAAAAGGGTGCCGTACGCGCCTCTTCTGTAAAAGCGAGAGACCTTACTGAGGGTGTAAAAATAGAGTCATTCATTGTAAACGGGATTTCCGAGAATGCTGCAAAAGCAAGAATTAATGGAACAAATATGACGGTCCCTATTCAGCCATTACTTCCACAACAGCAAATGAGCTTCACCATCAACTGGTCTTATGTGTTAAACAAAACTTCGCATCAACGTACAGGAGAAGTGGAAGACGGTTCTTATTTTGTAGCTTATTTTTTCCCGCGCATTGCTGTTTATGACGATGTGGATGGTTGGAATAAATTTCCCTACAACGGTTTACAAGAATTTTATAATGACTTCTGTAATTTCAATGTAGCCCTCAGCGTACCTAAAAATTATGTAGTTTGGGCTACGGGTGATTTGCAAAATGCAAGAGAGGTTTTTCAGTCAAAATATGTCTCACGCATTCATAAAGCCGAACAAGAAGATGGCTTCACAAATATTATTGACACCAAAGATCTAAAAGAAGGGAATATAACTGCTGACAACGCAACCAATGTCTGGAAATTCTCAGCTAATCATGTAACCGATTTTGTATTTGCGACGAGTGACCATTATGTGTGGAGAGCTTCCAGTTTGGTGGTAGATTCGTCTACCGGAAGACGCACGCGTGTAGATGCAGCCTTTGATCCCAAGCATAAAGACTTCGAAGAAGTTGCCAGTTTTGCCAGAAAAACAGTGCAGGCAATGAGTTATACATTTCCTGCTTGGCCTTATCCTTATCCACACGAAACTATTTATGATGGCCTCGACCAAATGGAATATCCTATGATGGTAAACGATAATCCGCTACGCAATCGCACTGCAAGTATAGAATTGACGGATCATGAAATTTTCCATACGATGTTTCCATTTTATATGGGTACCAATGAGACCAAATATGCTTTTATGGACGAAGGTTGGGCAACTATTGGCGAGTGGGTAATTTCTCCAATGATTGACAGCACAATTGTAGATGACTATGGAATGAAAAGTTATGACATGGCTGCGGGGAGTGAATTGGATTCCCCTATTATTACACTAAGCACACAAGAAACGGGTGCTGATTATTATCTCAACGCTTATCCAAAACCGGCAATAGGGTATTATTATATACGAGATATGTTAGGAGATAAACTTTTTACAAAGGCTTTACACCATTATATTACTACCTGGCAAGGGAAGCATCCCATTCCTTATGACTTTTTTAATTGTATGAATGAAGGTTCGGGTAAAAACCTAAATTGGTTTTGGAAAAAATGGTTTTTTGATAACGGCTATCCTGATTTAGGGATAGAAAATATCACCAGAAAAGGAAATCGTTACCAAATAATCATTGAATCTAAGGGGAATAAACCGACTCCAGTAGATATAACTTGTACATTTAGCGATGGCTCTACACAAACAATGCACAGAAGCATCGAGGTTTGGGAGAAAGGACATAAAAGCATTTCCCTTAATTTCAATTCAAATAAAAGATTGATAAATGCCAAATTGGGAAGCACCTACGATGCGGACAATAATAGAAGAAATGATATTTTTAGAATGAAATAGCTGAATAAACGACTTGGCGTGACCTATATCCGTAGCAAGGTGTATGCTAAATCCATCTAATTTTATTGTCATGCGCAAAATATTTCGAAGTCTGATAACGAGCCTGGTGTTTTGTTCAATTTTTCCTTGTCATGCACAAAATAAAGCTGCCACTTCCCAATGGCGACCTACTTATCATTTTACGCCCATAAATACGTGGACAAATGATCCCAATGGTTTATTCTATTATAAAGGACTTTACCATTTATATTTTCAAAATAATCCCTTTGATAATATTTGGGGGCATATGAGTTGGGGGCATGCCGTAAGCAAGGATTTGATTCATTGGACACATTTACCGGTAGCAATTGCCGAAATAAATAAAAAAGATACAACTATTTCTATTTTTTCGGGTTCTGCGGTTTTGGATAAAAACAATACAAGCAGTTTTGGAATAAATGGCAAAAGTCCTGTTGTCGCAATTTTTACCGGTGACCTTCCCAAACAAAAAAAAGAAGCACAGTATATTGCTTATAGTAATAATACAGGTGAAACATTTACAATATTTGCCGGTAATCCAGTAATAGATATAAACAGAGCAGACTTTCGAGATCCTAATGTTTTCTGGTACCAGCCAACGAAACAATGGATTATGACGGTTTCATTGGTACACGAACATAAAATTAGAATTTATGGTTCCTCCAATTTAAAACAATGGAATAGGCTAAGCGATTTCGGTCCGGCAGGATATACCGGCCATGATTGGGAATGTCCTTCTTTAATGCCCGTTACTCTTGCCGGAAAGTCTTCAGAAATTAAATGGGTTCTATTGGTTTCCTGTTGGGGGCAAAGAGCTCCTTATATGCAGTATTTTATCGGAAATTTCAATGGAAAAGATTTTAAAAATGATAACCCACAAAGCAAAATACTATCTGTAGATAACGGAGATTGTTTTTATGCAGCCATACCGTGGCGGCTTAAAAACAATAAGCAAGTATTATTGGGATGGCTTACTCCCGGGAAAATAGATACCTATCCTTGGCGCGGGCAAATGTCAATGCCCAGAGATCTTTCTCTGCGTTCTACCCAAGATGGCCTTCGTTTATTTCAAGAACCCGCTTCAATTGTACGCAATAAATTAAAGAGATTGTCTCATGGGCAAGACAACTCTTGGAAGAATATAAAATTAGCAAACCAGATATGGAAGCCGGCAAATATGGATAAATATCAGAGCAATTCTTACTGGATAGAAGCTTCATTTATCATCTCAAAGGCAACAAAACTCGGATTTAATCTTATGCAAGATAGTACGGGGAACCAAGTAGTTGTCGGCTACGACGCTAAAAAGCAAATCTTGTTTGTTGATTGTCGTAATACCCGCAAAAAATACAAATCATCCGAAAATCTGTTTCAAGCTGCCAAATTAAAGTCCGTTAAAGGAAAGATTAACGTTCAAATATTGCTGGATAAATCATCTTTAGAAGTTTTTGGCAATGATGGTCGAGGGGTAATAACAACTATGACTTATCCAACCAGCGATGAAAGAAGAATATCCATATTTTCCGTAGGAAATGCGACCCTCGAGCATATGCATATCTGGGATTTAAGCAAGGCGGACAAACCCTGAGCGGTCAATAAGCAGCGTTGTTTCAAACATCCGCTTTGCCGCCCTCAGATTCACCTTAACTTATTGTCTATCAATACAAGATTCTTTGACCTATAAATAATTTACATTACTTTTCAAATTCAATCTTATTTTATTACCTTTGCGCCTTGAAAACTGCGCAAGGGTATTTTTTGCATTGTTTTCTACAAAATTTTCAAAACATAAATTAATTATGGCGGACTTAAAATTTCAACGCAACTTTGGTATTGCTGCACATATTGATGCTGGTAAAACCACCACCACTGAACGCATTTTGCGTTACACAGGTATGATTCACAGGATTGGAGAAGTACACGACGGTGGTGCGACTACAGACTGGATGGAACAAGAAAAAGAAAGAGGTATCACTATTACATCTGCTGCGGTAAGTTGTAATTGGAGCTTCCCGACAGATAAAGGAAAAGTTACGCCAGATTCAAAAAAATATGCTTTTAATATCATTGATACACCGGGTCACGTAGATTTTACCATTGAGGTAGAACGATCTATGCGCGTATTGGATGGTTTGATTGCTCTATTTTCGGCTGTTGATGGTGTAGAACCTCAATCAGAAACGGTTTGGCGTCAGGCTAACCGTTACAGAGTCCCACGTATTGGTTTTGTAAACAAAATGGATCGTTCCGGCGCTGATTTCTTAAATGTGGTTCATCAGGTGAAAGAAATGTTGGGTGCCAATGCGGTGCCATTGCAATTACCAATTGGCGCAGAAGATGATTTTAAAGGTGTTGTAGATTTAATTAGAAATACAGGTATCATTTGGGACGATAGTACAGAGGGTATGACTTATACAGAAATACCCGTTCCCGAAGATATGAAGGAAGAAGTTGAACAGTGGCGTGCGAAGTTGATCGAATCAGTTGCTGAGTATGACGAAAACTTGATGGAAAAATTCTTCGAAAACCCTGATACAATTAGCGAAGAGGAAGTACACGAAGCTATCCGCAAAGCTTGCATTGATCTAAGTATCGTTCCCATGATGTGTGGTTCTTCTTTCAAAAACAAAGGCGTACAAACTGCATTGGATGCTGTGTGCCGTTACTTGCCTTCTCCAATGGACGTACCTCCAATCGAGGGACACGATCCAGACGATATAGAAAAAGTATTAATACGTAAACCAAACGCGAAAGAACCTTTTGCTGCTTTGGCATTCAAAATTATGACCGATCCGTTTGTAGGGCGTTTGGCATTCTTCCGGGTATATTCTGGTCACCTAGACGCCGGTTCTTATGTTTTAAACGTAAGAAGTGGTAAAAATGAGCGTATCAGCCGTATCATGAAAATGTTTGCCAACAAACAAAACCCGGTTGACTTCATCGAAGCCGGAGATATTGGTGCAGCGGTTGGTTTCAAAGAAATAAAGACCGGAGATACACTCTGTGATGAAAAACATCCAATCGTATTGGAAAACATGTTCATCCCGGAACCGGTAATCGCTGTCGCAATTGAGCCAAAAACACAAGTCGACGTAGATAAAATGGGAATGGCTATTGCGAAACTAGTGGAAGAAGATCCTACATTGCGTGTAAATACAGATGAAGATACCGGGCAGACCATCCTTCGTGGAATGGGCGAATTACACCTGGAAATCATCATCGACCGTATGCGTCGTGAATTTAAAGTAGAGGTAAACCAAGGGGCTCCTCAGGTTGCTTATAAAGAAACTTTCCAATCAACGATCCAACACCGTGAAGTATTAAAGAAACAATCAGGTGGTCGTGGTAAATTTGCCGACATCCAATTTGAAATCGGACCTGCTGAAGTTGAATGGTTAAAAGAAAATGAAGGCAAACATTTCCAATTTGTAAACAATATCGTAGGCGGTTCTATTCCTCGTGAATTTTTCCCTGCTATTCAAAAAGGATTTGAAACAGCAATGGGCACCGGCGTATTAGCGGGATATCCTGTTGACAACATGAAAGTGCGCATTTATGATGGTAGCTTCCACAACGTGGATTCTGATGCAATGTCATTTGAACTCTGTGCCAAATCCGGGTTCCGTGAAGCAGGCAGAAAAGCAAAACCGGTATTATTGGAACCAATAATGAAAGTGGAAGTAACAACCCCTGACCAATATATGGGTGATGTTACAGGTGACCTTAACCGTCGTCGCGGTATGATGGAAGGAATGGATACGCGTGGAAATGCTCAGGTAATCAAGGCTAAAGTTCCTTTGAGCGAAATGTTCGGTTATGTTACGCAGTTACGTTCACTATCTTCGGGTCGTGCAGCCTCTACTATGGAGTTTGACCACTACGCTCCTACGCCTAACAATATCGCTGAAGAAGTGATTGCGAAAAGCAAAGGAAAAGTAAAGAATGAAGACGATTAATTCTCTTTGAATAAATGAAAAACCACTCAAGCTTCGAGTGGTTTTTTTGTATCCATTAGATACTTTTTTCTCAAAGCAAATATTATCTGTCCAACCCCAATAATTTTCGCCCTTCTGCCGTCAGCATACTGAAATTCCATTCGGGCTCCCACACTACATTAATAACTACATCATATTCTGGAAAAGCCATAGAAAGCACATTGCGCACACCCATTTTTATGGCGTCCCCCAACGGACAAGCCTTAGTAGAAAAAGTCATCGTAATAATTATTGTTTCTTCCCCCTCAAACTCAATACCGAAAACCAAACCGAGGTCGATAATATTTACAAAGAGTTCCGGATCCATTACGTTATGTAGTGCCGTTAATACAACAAATTTGTCGTTGTACCGAGGATCATTTAATGCTATTTCCATCTAGAATCTTAGTTTTATGATTTAGTACTTTAGCCACATTTGTCACATAGACAAGGGCTAATATTATCCAGAAAAATAAAGCTATTCTTATCAATACTATACTCACTATACATATGCCGAGGGCCAATAATAATATCGCTCCTAAAAAAATGAAAAATTGATAATGCAGCCATTTTTCATTGTACAATTGTTTAGGTAAAGGCACCCTTACTTTACCATTTAATTTTTTATAATGATCATTCCAAACGATAAAAGGAAGCGTTTTAAAAGTCATCCCCATAATGATTGAACTTATCCATCCTAAAAATAAAAGTGTGCCATAGAGTATCGCCCATTTTGTTCCGGAGAAGAAATAAACAAAGGGAATGAGCAAGCAACTCATAATCAAACACAAAAGTGAAACAAAAGTATGCCGCATAGAAAAATCCACGGCTTTCTTAATTCGGTTGCTAAATACATCATATAAAAAAATAAGCCACAATATAATACCCGAAAAAATTAAAAGCGCATAACATAAAAAACGAAACGAAGTGCCATAGAAAAATCCATCGAGCAGAAATAGAATCAAACCTGTATTTTGCAAAGCAAAAGACCATTTAAGCAAAATCTCTTTCTTTGACTTCCCCAACAAAAACATCGGCACCAATTTTATACTCACACCGGTAATTAATTGTAAAAACCATCCCGCTAACCCTGCATGAGCGTGCAGTTTAAGAATATCCAAATGATTTCCTTTAATAAAGGGGAAGGCAAGATTTATAGCAAGTATCAACCCCAAAGAAACTGTAAAAAGCAGCCAAACAGCCGAGCTTAAAACGAACATTTTCTGAATCGAATATTTGCTACAAATAAGTGTTGTTTGCCAAACATTTATCAAATAAAGGGCGGCAGCGATTACGATACAGCTCCCACCCAAAATCATCCAAAAACCAGTAAAGAAATTCCAAAAAGCAATCACCAATATTGTTACACCAACAGCAAGAAAACAATAGGATAAAAATGATAAACGCTCACTATACAAATCCCTTTCACAAATTACCGGCAACAACTGATAGGCGGCACCAAAAATAATCATCGTGCCCCATCCTAATGCAGCAGTATGTACCATTCCTAAAATATGTGGGTTGAAATAATGAAATAGTAAATCAGGGGCTGCAAAAAAAAGCATAAAAGAAAGCGCTACAAAATACAGCGCACCAGTACCATAGAAAGGAAGCACCGCACTATTTTTAGGAGCATTGCCGATATTAATGGAGGGCATTTTATTTTATTTTTTCTATCAACAACTTTACTTCATTTTCTGCAAAATGAAAGATATGTATTTGAAAACCTTTATCCTCCAATTCATCCAATAAATAGATAGGTACTCTTTTGTGATTTACCAGCAACGATTTATCGGTTGGCATTTTCGCCAGTTCGCTCAAAATGGTCTCCATGGGGCCCGGCATCTCTAAAGTGCGCACATCAATCTCAATTAAGTTTTCCCGAGAATATCTCGCTTTATTTTGTGTAAACACTTCTTCGGGCTCCGTAAATATTTGACTCTTCCTGGGTTCTGCTAATACCGCCCCTTTCTTTCTTTGTTTTAAGAAATAAGTATGAAACTCGTTAGCAGAAATAGTTTCGGTGTAGCATAATGCATTATCCTTCTCAAACAACCGAATCAAAGGGGTAGGCACAAAAGTATTAATGATACATAGGGTTTTTCCAATTTCCACCTCTTTGAATTGTTTCATAATTTCCTTAAGCGGATCGTTGCCAACAGCCAACATTTGGCGTACGTCGAATTGATGGATGTCGGAGTCTTTTAGCGATGTTAACCAGTCCGGTTTGCCTTTTAGCTCTTCCTGTTCGGAATTATTATTTTCTTCAAATTCAAAGCCCAAAGGCTTAAGTACACGGACCATATCCTGTATTTGTACACCACCCATTTTTGCAGCTTCAGCAATGGTAACACGTGAAGCCATCAGTTTGCGCAACATCGGATTTTTTAGCTTCTCCAATACCTTTGCTAAGGAAGCGATAGCATCAATACTTTGTTTATCCTCTTTAATTATCTCCGAAATGCGCGTATCCTTTGTTATTTTCATCTTTATCGTTATTTGAGGAAATAAAAATGCCGCTCAGGATTCCACACCATCCATTCTCACCCCATCTGAGCGGCGTTATTTTCATCAAAAATTATACGGCAATTGTCTCTTCTAATTGCTCAGATTTTGGAAATAGAATATTGTTTTCAAGATGAACATGTTTGATAAAATCACTTTCAAATTCTTGTAATTTATCAAACAAGTATTTATACGACTTGCAAGCAGCAGCCGGTAGCGTCTAATTATTCGTCAACTTCC
>NZ_JBNQGD010000320.1:0-6829 GCF_050436765.1 Arachidicoccus sp.
AAAGTGTAGAATCTTTATAAAATTAGCTTCAATTCTATTTTTGAAGCTACTTTTTTTGTTTGAATGCTACATCACTTACGAGCAAAAGATGATCACTTAAATCCTCATCAACGATATCAAATTGATTGACTGAGAAATTTTCATCAGGCATAATATAGTCAATGCGCAATGTAGGCGCGATGGAATAGTAAGTACGACCAATACCCCAACTCTTTTTTAAGAATGCATCTTGTCGATTTCCTTTAATAGTGAAATAGGCATAGGAACCGGGTACGTCGTTAAAATCCCCACAGAGAATGCTTTTGAAGCGACTACTGTCGCTATATTTTTGAATCATATTGGCCTGTATTGCGCGTCGGGAAAAAGCCAATTGCATCTTGTTCATGATGCTGATGGATGCTTTTAATGTAGAATCTGACTGACTTTTAATTTGCGCAATATCGTCATAATCCTGCGGCGAGAATTTATAAGATTGTAAGTGTACATTAAAGATGCGCAGCGTGTCTTTTTGCCGCAGAACATCTACATAAATAAAACTTTCGGAAATGCCTTTAGGGTATTTAATTTTTACTGAATCGATGATGGGATATTTTGAAAAAATAATACTACCGGATTGATAATATCCTTTTCGTCTATCTAAATCTTTTGAAAAGAAATAATATGGATAGTCTTTAGAAAAGAGATCAATATTGTCTGCCTCTTTGCCTTGCGTTTGCGAATTGTTGAATTCCTGTAAGCAAATAATATCGGGAGAAAGCCCAATAATTGTATTGGCAATTTCTTTTCGGTCCTGCATTCTTTTATCTTTATTATGGCTCAGCCCATACATACTGCCTACATTCCAGCTGACAATACGGATGGCATTCGGGGCTTTAACATCTGTATTGAAGGAGCTGAAAATATGGTAAGAGAAAATTACTTTTATTTGCCGCCAACCAATAAGCAGTGCTAATAATGGAATTAATGCGGCTTTCGGTTTAGCAACTAACCAAAAAATAAGTGCAAATAATAAAAGTAAAATTAGATAAGGCAATAATAAACTAAGAAATGCCACGAACCACCATCTTTCTGGATTTAACTCAGACGCTAAACAAGCCGCGACAAATAGCATTGCTGCTAATATGGTTGGTATTAGAAAAATACCTCTGGTAAGTTTGCGGATAAATTTGAGCGCCATAATGTAAATCTACTCAAAAATTTTGTGCAAAAAAAGGCCTGCGAAAATATTGCATCGCAGGCCTTTTATTATCAAACTGAATTGTACTTATTTCTTGTCTTCTTGAGGCAAATTTAATTTATCAAGTATGGGTGTAATAACACCACTTACTTCGGTTTGTTTTACATCGTTTTGCTGTTCAAAAATTTCGATGGTATTGTTGCCTTTATTTAACCAACAACCCGGTAAATATAAAGTTTGTTGCGGGCCCACCTTCCAGTACCGGCCAAGGTTATGACCATTTACAAAAATAATTCCTTTTCCCCATTTGCTCATATCTAAGAAGGTGTCGCCAACTTTTGAGAGTTTAAAGGAACCTTCATAAATCACCGGATTGCCTGCGGTATAACTGTTTTCTTGCCTGGACAAATCGGGGGTTTCACTCATTGGCAATTTATACATTTCCCAATCGCCCGTAATTTCGTTGCCTTCGATAGTTACAGGAGAAATAATACCCTTAAGGTTATGTATAATTTCGCTGCCATAATTTATTCTACCCATATTTTCTACCAAGATATCTAATGTAGCATTGAAAGGAATATCAATGTTCATTGAGAACTTATTTGCCTGGCGATTCAGTTCGCCCACTTTTTTACCATTCACATAAATCAAGGCATAGTCGCGTAAACCTTTCAAGTCAAGCGTCCCATTAATAGGTTGCGTAAAATGCTTTCTATACAAAACATATCCATACCCTTGATTCAAGTCCTCAAAAGTCATAGGGGTGTCAGCTACTACCGGTTGAATATGGGCAATAATACCTTTGAACAAATCGACCGATTTATTTAAGTGGATAGACGGGATGGCTATGACTGGTATAGCTTTCGGAACTGAGGGAATACTGTATGCAACGTATTGCTTCATTACTGCGCGGATTGAATCGTACTTTGGGGTGGCCCATCCGGCCTCGCTGATTGGTGCGTCATAATCATAGCTTGTCATATCTGGTTGAATAGGGTGATTGGTACTATAGTTGGCACCACTTGTAAAGCCAAAATTTGTTCCGCCATGAACCATATAAAAATTAAATGAAATGTTGTTTTCCAAATATTTCTTGGTCTGTTTTGCAACATTTGTGGCAGATGTTTTGGGAAAAGGTTCTGCCCAATGATCGAGCCAGCCTGGATAAAATTCTGCAACCATATATGGGCCTTCGCCATTATGATATTGGTTTACTGCCTTTTTTAAGTTGTCTATATTGTCTTCTCCGTTTGCGGTGGGAAAAACACCGTCAATAGTACCCCCTTTAAATAACCAACTTCCATCGGCGGTAAATAAAGGGACGTCAAAGCCTGCTGCCAGTAAATCTGCTTTAATGGTTGCGCTGTACGCTTTGTGCTGTGCCAAAGGAATATCTTTTCTCTGGGCAACATAGGAACCAAATTCATTTTCGGCTTGTACCATAATAATGGGGCCGCCTTTGGTTATTTGTAAATCCCTGACTTGCTCCGCCAACTTGTTGATATATAAATCGCAGGAATCTAAAAATGGCTTGTTATCGGTGCGCAAAACCATACCCGGGGTTTTTTGCAACCACCATGGGAAACCACCAAATTCCCATTCGGCGCAGGCGTAAGGGCCGGGTCTTAATATGACCATCAGACCTACGTCTTGAGCGGTTTTTACAAACCTGGCTAAATCATGATCTCCGGTAAAATCCCAAACGCCCGGTGCTGTTTCTACATAATTCCAAAACACATAAGTGGCTACGGTATTCAGTCCCATGGCTTTTAGCATTTCCAAACGTTGACGCCAGTATTGATGCGGTACTCTTGCATAATGCATTTCGCCGGAATGTATCTGGATAGGCTTCCCATCATATAAGAAGGAGCCATTTTTAATTTCGAATGTATGCTTTGCTTTTTGTGCAAAGCTAGTCGTGCAACATAGCGTAATAATCGCTATCAAAGACAAAACGAATTTCTTCATGCTTTAGAATTGAATAAGATAATGATAAATATACCCATAAGAATCTCCTACGTGGACTTATAAAAGTAAAGAATGTTTAATGGAAAACTGCCCGAAAGGGAATGCAAACGTTTGCATGTCAGTTTATAAAACCAAGCAACCGATATTAAAAAAATAGGATACGTTGACTATAGTACATTTTTCCAACGAAGTCTTATAGAATTGAAACCTAATATGATATCGCTAAAACCCATTGCCAATGCGGCAAAAGAGGGGCTGAGTAAACCCAAGCATGCGATCGGAATAGCGACAATATTGTAGGCAAAGGCCCAAAAGAGGTTTTGTTTTATCGTTGTGTAGGTATGCTTTCCCAGGCCCAGTGCCAGGGGTAGATTTTTCAGTCCGTCATTCATCAAAATAACTTGCGCGCTTTGTATAGCTATCTGCGATGCGTCGCTCAGTGATATACCGATGGTTGCTTTTGCTAATGCAGGGGCATCGTTAATGCCGTCACCAATCATAGCCGTCGGCTGGCTTGCATTTAATGCTGCGATTTTTTGTAATTTTTGCTCCGGTGTCTGCTCCGCAAAAAATAAATCGATGCCTGTTTGTTTTGCAATTGCCGCACACTTCTGTTCATTATCGCCGCTGAGTAATATAGTCTTTAATCCGGCAGCGTGTAATTGATTAACGACTTCCTGGGCTTCAGGTCGGAGTTTATCCTGCACGTCTACCCAACCGAGTAAGGTATCATTTTTTATTAAATAGATATTATGCGACAAATCTTGGGTTAAATCTTTGGCTTTTTTGTAAGACGCTACCCAGAAAACATTGCCCTGCTTATCTTCAGCCTTTATGCCGACGCCCTTTATTTCTTCAATTTTTTTCCAAATAATAGTATTACCGGTTTTCCAGTTTTTAGTGATCGTTCTGGCGATGGGGTGATTAGAAAATTTCTCCATCGAAAAAATAATTTTCTTAAAATCTTCTTCCGATACATCGCCGGTAATTGAGTGGTTACTGATTGAAAAATCACCTGTAGTTAAAGTGCCTGTTTTATCGAAAACTATTTGTTTTATATCTTTAAAAACTTCCAGGCTGCGTGCATTTTTAAACAAAATACCGTGTTTGGCTGCGCGACCCAATCCCACGGCTATAGCGGCAGGTGTAGCCAATCCCATGGCACAAGGGCAGGCGATAACCAGAACAGCTATACTGCGCAAAAGACTGGTAGAGAAACTATAATCGGCAACAAAATAATTACCCAAAAAGCACAGTAAGGTAATGGCTAAAACTGCCGGGATAAATATGGCACTAATCTTATCTGCCAACTGTTGCATGGGCGGCTTTTCCGCTTGGGCTTCCTTTACTAATTTTAAAATATTTTGCAGCACTGTGTCTTTGCCGGTTGCCGTTACATAGGCTTTTACATTACCATCGGTAACCATACTGCCACCAATAAGACTACTCCCCTGCCCTTTTTCGACGGGTAAACTTTCGCCTGTTAAAATAGATTCGTCTATACTGGCGCTCCCTGACAATATTTTGCAATCCATGGGAACATATTCTCCTGATTTTATTAAGATCAAGTCGCCGGATTTCAGACTTTTACTATCTATCTGTAAAATATGCTCTTCGTGATTTTCAGCGTATACAATCATATTTGCCTGAATCTTCTGAGAAACGACTAAACTATCCAGAGCGACACGGGTTTGTTGTACAGATCGGTCCTCGAGCCAATTGCCCATAAATACCAACGTGATAATAGTGGCAGTAGTCTCATAAAACATAAAGCTTTCGGGGTTACCGGAAAATGTTCCATACAAACTGTAAGCAAACGAGGCAATGGCACCGACGGCCACCAAGACATTCATGTTGGGGACCCCCTTACGCAAACTACGCCATCCGCTTTTTCCAAAAAAGCCCATTCCTACCAGAAACACGGGAATGGTCAATGCTAACTGAAACCATTCATTCATCAGTATCCCAGCATGAACAAACATGTGTAGCCAAAGAGGGATGGTAAAAACCAGGCAGAATAAGAATCGTTGAAGGTGGTTTCTGAAAAACTTTTTGCTTTGGGGCGAATTTTCTTCTGAAGCGCCATTGGCAATATGATAACCCAGTTGATTTATTTCTTTTTCAATAGAGGCTAAACTATCATTAACGGGTTTTGTAAAGGAGACTTCGCCCCCGATAAAATTGACTGATACATTTTGTGCGCCCTTTGATTTTAAAACCTTTTCTACCGACAACGCACAATTGGTACAAGACATCCCTTCCACTTTCCACTCTATAGTATCATTCATATCTTTGTTGCATTATTTTGTTCCCGGCAAAGTTACATGGATGTTTTTGTGTTGGATTGCTTGGGATAATTTATCTTTACTACCATGTTGCAAACAATAAGGTTTTAGCCTGACGTTGACATTTATTTATATCAAATCTTCCTATGTCGTTCACATTCACAAATCAAAATATTAAAGAAGTTGCTGAAAAGCTTTGGTCAATACATTCGGACAAAAAAATTTGGGCCTTTTACGCGCCGATGGGAGCGGGTAAAACCACTTTTATAAAGACACTTTGTGAGGACGTGTTACAGTCCAAAGATATTATTAGTAGCCCGACTTTCGCCATTATCAATGAATACGAAAGTGTTGTTGAAGGAAAAATCTTCCACATGGATTGGTATCGCCTCGAAGACGAAGACGAAGCCATACAAACGGGGGTCGAAGAAGTATTGATGAGTGGGCACCTGTGCTTGGTAGAGTGGCCCGAAAAAGCACCGATGCTACTGTCTGAAGATACATTATTTCTTGAGATAGATATTTTGTCGGAGACCGAACGTGTGATTTTTGAGAAAAAATAGAATATTTTTACATATTGAAAGAACGAATATGCCTTCCGCAAAACCGATTATTAATACTGCTTTCAGCTATGCAACGCTGGAAGAAACTTTAGATATAAAGCAGAAAAGCGCCAAACTTTCTATTGGGATTCCCAAAGAAATAGCTTTTCAGGAAGATCGAATAGCTTTGATACCAGAGGCCGTAAGCGTTTTGGTAAGTAATGGACATCACGTAACCATACAATCAAAAGCCGGCGCAGGCAGTAAGTTTAGTGATAAAGATTATAGTGAAGCAGGTGCCAAAATTGAACATAATGCGGAAGAGGTCTACAGACAGCCCATTATTATTAAAAGTGCTCCTATTACCGTTGCAGATTTGCCTAATTTGCAACGAAACCAAATCATTATTTCACCGCTTAATCATTCTCTTTTAAGAAAAGAAATCATTGAGGAATTGGCGAAGAAAAAGATTACTACTTTAGGCTTCGAACTACTAAAAGATGATAGTGGTACTTTTCCTATTGTGCGCAGTATGAGCGAGATTGCGGGTAGTGCAGCCATGTTGCTTGCGGGTCAGTTTTTGGCTTGTTCTAATAATGGTAAGGGCGTATTATTAGGGGGTATCAGTGGTGTTCCTCCTACGAAAGTTATCATTATCGGTGCAGGTGTCGTTGGGGAGTTTGCGACACGAACGGCATTAGCGATGGGTGCTTCCGTAAAGGTCTTTGATAATAATGTTTACCGGTTAAAGAGGTTGCAAAACAATCTTGGCTTTCGCGTGTGGACAAGCGTTATTGAACCAAAGATTTTAGCCAAACAATTGAAAACCTGCGAAGTCGCTGTGGGGGCATTGGGTA
>NZ_JBNQGD010000321.1:0-6738 GCF_050436765.1 Arachidicoccus sp.
GGAGTTACTTTTTTTAATGTTTCTACGATATGTGTACCATCTATATTACTCACAAAATAAGGCTGTATGCCTTTTACCCAGTAGGGTTTTAATGCTTCTGTAACCATTACAGGACCCAAGTCGCTGCCGCCGATGCCTATGTTTACGATGTATTTTATTTTTTTGCCAGAGTAGCCTTTCCACTGACCGGAATGAATTTTTTCCGCGAATGCTTTCATTTGTTGTTGCACTCTTTTTACATCTGGCATTACGTCTTGCCCGTCTACCAATACTGGCTTGCCTGAAAAATTGCGCAAAGCCGTATGTAATACCGCGCGATTTTCCGTTTCATTAATTTTGTCTCCGTCAAACATCGCTGCAATGGCTTCTTGTAGCTTGCATTCGTCTGCCAGCCCTAACAAAAGATTAAGTGTTTTCTGTGAGAGAATATTTTTAGAATAGTCGAAAAGAATGTCATTAAACCACAAAGAGAATTGATTGAAACGATCTTCTTCTTTTGTAAACAAATTTTTGATTTGCACGTGGTTCATTTCTTCATCGAAATGTTTTTTTAGCAAAATCCAAGCTTGTGTGGTCGTGGGATTGATTTTCGGTAGCATAATATATTATAAGTAATAATTAAGGAGTAAAAATAATTGAATCCGGACAAAGATAAGTTGTATGGTAAAAAGAAGGCTTATTTTTTTGTAATGATATTAATTATAAATCTACTTTTTTAAGAACATCCTAACAAGCTCATATCTTGTATTCGACTATGTTTGCATTTAAAATTATTCAACTTGAAATTTTTATCGTCTTTAATTGTAGTTTCTACATTATTTATCGTAGTCTCATGCAATAATGCGCCAAAATCGGATGGAGCCGACACAACTGCACCCAAAGAAGTTAAACTCTCCACAGCCGGAATAGATTACGCCGTAGATACTGCCGCCAGTAAAGTTATCTGGACAGGATCTAAATTAGTGGGTAGTTCCAACTCCGGAACTATTAATGTACAAAGTGGTAAGGTACTGATTGATAGCGGAAAGGTAGTGGGCGGTGAGTTTGTCTTTGATATGCAAAGTATTCAACCCCAACTGGCCGATGCTCAGAGTAGCGCAAAATTGAAGCAACATTTATCATCATCTGATTTTTTTGCTACAGATTCCTTCCCTACTGCCAAGTTTGAAATCACCGGCGTCAAAAAAGGTGTAGATACCGCCAATGTTGTTTTTAAACAAGCGAACAATATGATTTTCGGAAATCTGACGATTAAAGGCATTACCAAGGGTATTGAATTCCCTGCAAAGATTTCTTTGAACGGAAATAACATGACTGCTGAAGCAAATTTTAATATCGATCGAACCAAATGGGGCATTAATTATGGCTCAGAAAATAGTATGAAAGACCGAATTATCAGTAAGGATATTGAGTTTAAATTAGATATTTCATCTAGCAAATAGACACGATGTAGCCGGATATACCGGACGAACTCCTATCTTTTATAAAAAGTCACGTTAAATAGCGTATTTTTATGTACCTTTGCACGCTAATTGACGAAAAAGTTTATCATAAATGGAATATTTCCGATAAATTTGATTAGTTTAGTTATACAAAATGTACTATTTTATTTTAATTAAAGCCATCCATTATGAGGCAGCTTAAAATTGCCACACAGATTACCAACCGTGATTCACAAGCGGTGGAAAAGTATCTTCAGGAGATTTCAAAGATCTCGATGATTACACCTGAAGAAGAAACCACGCTTGCGCAACGCATTAAAATGGGTGATCAAAGGGCTTTAGACAAATTGGTGCAATCGAACTTGCGTTTCGTGGTATCTGTAGCTAAGCAGTACCAGCATCAGGGTTTATCTCTTAGTGACTTAATTAACGAGGGCAACCTCGGCTTAATCAAAGCAGCGCAACGCTTTGACGAAACCAAAGGTTTCAAATTCATTTCTTATGCCGTATGGTGGATTCGCCAGTCCATTTTACAAGCTTTGGCAGAGCAGGGCAGACTCGTCCGCTTGCCTCAAAACAAAATTGGCACCTATAACAAAGCAAATAAAGCCTACATGGCTTTTGAGCAAGAACACGAACGCGAGCCAAGTACAGAAGAATTGGCTAGTATTCTTGAAATGAGCGAAACAGAAATCAACAACATCTTTCAAAGCAACACGCGTCATACATCATTAGATGCTCCGGTACACGAAGCAGAAGATGTAGCGATGGGCGACCTTCTAGAAGGTGCAGATGATACAGATGATAGTGTGATGAAAGATTCGCTGCGCGAAGAAATTCGCCGTGTACTTAAATCTTTAAGTCCACGTGAAGCGGAAATTGTAAATGCATATTTCGGTCTTGAAGGCGAAAATGGTATTACCATTGAGCAAATAGGGCAGAAATACGATTTGACCAAAGAACGCATTCGCCAAATTAAAGAAAGGGCTATCAAACGCTTACAGAAAGCGCGTTACAGTGGTTCTCTCAAATCCTATCTAGGATAAACCATCTACGAAATTTAAAAACCATCTATTCTAAATAGGTGGTTTTTTTTATAGGAAAATTAAACGGTGAGATTTTTTAAACAAAAATCGCTGCTACATAAAAAAATCTATTAACTTCGTTTTTTAATGACACTATCTACTCCACATCTGCTAGGCATTAAAGATTTAACGAAGGAAGATATACAACTTATTCTTTCGACAGCCTCCCAATTTAAAGAAGTATTACAACGGCCGGTAAAAAAGGTTCCCTCACTTAGAGATATTACAATTGTGAATCTCTTTTTTGAGAACTCCACGCGAACACGCATGTCTTTTGAATTAGCCGAAAAGAGACTTTCTGCGGATGTGCTGAATTTTTCCGCAACGGCTTCCTCGGTAAAAAAAGGAGAGACCCTGCTGGATACGGTAAACAATATTCTGAGCATGAAAGTGGATATGGTGGTCATGCGCCATAGTGCGAGCGGTGCGCCTCATTTTTTGGCAAAGCATATTAATGCAGCCATTATTAACGCGGGAGATGGTATTAATGAACACCCGACACAAGCGTTACTGGATGCATTCTCGATGAAAGAGAAATTGGGTAGAATTCAAGGATTAAAAGTAGCTATTATTGGCGACGTGATGCATAGCCGTGTGGCACTGAGCAATATTTACTTATTAAAGAAAATGGGCGCCGAAGTGATGGTGGCAGGGCCGCCAACTTTAATTCCCAAATATTTGCAGCAGGCTTTGGATGTGCGTGTGGAATATAGCGTGAACAAAGCGCTCCAATGGTGCGATGTGGCGAATGTATTGCGCATACAGCTGGAAAGACAAAGTCAGCCCTTGTTTTCTTCTCTGAGAGAATATAATTTAGCATACGGTATCAGTCGAAAGCTATTAGAAAATTTAGATAAAGAAATTGTCATTATGCATCCTGGGCCGATAAATAGAGGCGTAGAACTTGACAGTGATGTGGCAGACGGACCATCCTCCATTATTTTAAACCAAGTTGAAAACGGTGTGGCCGTGAGAATGGCCGTGCTTTACTTATTATCTGGAACACAAAGTTAGGCTAGATTGAAAGGGATGCTGTTTATCGTTAACTGTACATAAATGTTTTATTCATCAATGACTATAAATTCTCTTTCACTATTCACCACTTATTTACATAATTAATCACTATATGCGTATTGCTCTATTCCCCGGAACCTTTGACCCCATAACATTAGGACATGTAGACATCGTCAACAGGTCTTTGGATTTGTTTGACAAAATAGTAATTGGTATTGGTACGAATGTGAACAAACAGCCAATGTACTCCGAAGCGCAACGTATAGAGTGGATTCAGGAAATTTATAAAGATGATGCACGTGTTGAAGCCAGTGCCTATACTGGTCTGACTGTAAACTTTTGTAAAGAAATAGGTGCCAAATATGTTATACGCGGTATTCGCTTTGTCAGTGATTTTGAATATGAAAAGACCATTGCCGATATGAATCGCAGCCTGGACAATTCCATCGAATCGATATTTCTTACCTGCTTACCTCAATATTCAAGTGTTGCATCCACACTTGTTCGTGACGTTATACAAAATGGTGGCGATGCAGGAATGTTTTTACCCGATGTGGTAAGAAATAGTATTTATTCAAAATAGTAATCTTCGTTTCTTTCCTATACCTTTGCAGCGAATTTAGGTTTTTGTGCAAACAAAATTAAAAGGGAAGTTGGTGTGAATCCAACGCTATCCCCGTAGCTGTAAGCCTTTCAGAAGATATTTATATCTTTTCTTTCGAGCAAAATACCACTGTTGAAATTTTTCAGCGGGAAGGTGTTTGAAAGTGGCGAAGCCAGAAGACCTGCCTTTTTTCAAAAATTTTATCGTTGACTTTCGGGAGCAAAGGTCGGAGATGTAGAAGTTATTGTCCTAATTGAGGCTACGCTTTACCGCATTTCTTGTGCTAAATATTTCGAAAGTATTTTAATCTGTAAATTATTTCGAAATATATGAAAAAAATCATCTACTCATTTTTCGCTGTATTGATTGTAAACGGCGCAGTAGCCCAAACAAAAGATACCACTAATCAATTGGAACAGGTAATTGTGACGGCAAACAAGATAGAACAAAAGCAGAATTCTACCGGAAAAGTAATAACAGTCATTACCAAAGAAGAGTTGGAAAAAAGCGTAGGCAAAACTGTCGCGCAAGTTTTAAATGAGCAAGCCGGTTTGGTTATTAATGGTGCATTAAGCAATGCAGGTACCGTGCAAACCATCTATATGCGTGGCGCTAACTCAGGTCGTGCTTTGATTTTGTTGAATGGTATTCCAGTAGGTGATCCTTCCAATATCGACAATGGCTTTGATTTAAATCTAATTTCTATCAATGATGTGGAACGTATAGAAATAGCCAAAGGCGCCCAATCAACACTGTATGGTAGTGATGCGGAAGCAGGTGTTATCAATATTATTACGACCAAGAAAAATGTGGATAAACCTTTTAATTTGGATGCAACTGCTAGCGGCGGCAACTTAGGAACTTATAAAGGCAATATACGATTGTATGGTAAAGCGGATAAGATTTCTTACACGTTGCGTTATGCAAAATTAAAAACAAAGGGCTTCTCTGCTGCCTATGACAGTACAGGACATGGGCATTTTGATAAAGACGGCTATAATGGTAATTCGACGAACGCTACCGTCAAATATCAAGCGACTGAGAACTTAGCGTTTCATTCTTTTGTGATGTATAACCAATATAAAACCGATTTGGATGCGAGTGTTTTTGCGGACGATAAATATTATACGGTTAATAATAGTGACCTGATAACAGGTGCCGGATTTCAATTCAAAAAAGATGTGGTAACCCTTACCGGGAATTATCAATTTAGCCAGTTAAACAGGAAGTTTAGAAGAGACAGTTTGGATAAAATAGGAACTTATTATTTGAGAAATAACTATTTTGGAAAGTCTCAGTACGCAGAATTATATGCCAATATCCGGCTTGGTAGCGGCTTCACCTTGTTAGAAGGTGGTGATTTTAGATGGAGCGGTGCTAATCAAAACTATTTATCGGTAAGTGGCTTTGGGCCTTATAGTAGTTCCTTTAAAGATACATCCTTTAGTCAGTCATCTTTGTATTCTTCCTTGATGTATAATAGTGATAAAATAAATGTGGAACTAGGTGGAAGACTCAATGTACATTCTCGTTACGGAAGCAATTATACCTATACTTTTAACCCTTCTTATAATTTCAACGAGCATCTCCGTTTATTTGGGAGTATTGCTACCGGATTTAAAACGCCGGGTCTTTATCAGTTATATGATGCCTACTCCGGTAATCCCGATTTGCAGCCGGAGAAATCTATCAGTTATGAATTTGGTTTACAACAAAAAATCGGATGGTTCACCCATCGTTTGGTAGGTTTTTACCGCAATATCAAAAATGGTATCGACTATAATTACATGACCTATAAGTATTTCAATTTTGTAAAACAAAAAGCAGCTGGAATTGAGTATGAATTCACTATACGACCTACAGACAAATTGAGTATTTCCGGTAACTATACTTTCCTGAGCGGCAAAGAAACTACAGAGAACAGAATAGATTATACCGATACTACGTATAACTATTTACTAAGACGTCCAAAGCATGACGTCAACTTAAATATTGGTTACCAGTTTACGCCTAAATTATATATTAGTGCTAACGGAAAATATGTAAGTAAAAGATATGATATAGGCGGCTATATGGTTTCCGACGAATTGATGAAAAGTTATTTTCTATTGAATGCTTACGGCGAATATAAATTTTGCGATAAGCTGAAAATATTTGTCGATGCAGAAAATATTTTAAACAAAAAATTCTTTGATATTGTAGGGTTCAATAGTATTCCTTCTGAAATAACTGCGGGCGTTTCAATAAAGCTATAAGCAGACATGGTATTCGAATCTATTGATAGGGCCTTACAACAACTGGCACGCGTAGATAGCATAGATATTGATTTACGGACACTTCACCTCGATATACCGGGGCAATCGTTATTCGAGGTGGGGTTTTAAATCCAAGGGGAGTTGAATAAATGAAGATGAGTGCAACAACCTTCATAACGACAAAGAAATTAGCTGGCCAACGCAAAAACCTGTGGAAAGGGTATAATATTTTTATTTGAGGACTATTAGATTATGCAAGACATGGATAGGGTCACAGACTGCCTGGGAGTGTAATATAAACTGTGTCAGCTAATTTTTTATTTACCTTTACTGAATCA
>NZ_JBNQGD010000322.1:0-263 GCF_050436765.1 Arachidicoccus sp.
GTCGCGTGCTTTTGGAACATTGTATGGGCCTATAAATTCCGGATCACAGTCCAATTGTTGTTCGTTAGTTGGAAAAATGCAGCAAAACGCTTTCCATCGACTGCATGACCTTTGTTGTGCCGTTTTGGGCTTATTTCTCAACTTATTCTTGATTTTTGTGATTCGCAAACAAACAAGAAAATCTCTCAGGCCATATGCCCGATTGATTATTGTCTGTGCCGTGTATGACGTCATTTATTCGGTTGTGGAGATTCTGTGCCAAC
>NZ_JBNQGD010000322.1:273-1054 GCF_050436765.1 Arachidicoccus sp.
ATGGCGTATTCATAGTAATGGCTAGTGGAATTGAAAAGTACATACCGTCCCTGAAACACAATTTAATTCTAAGTACTATTCAACTGTCTTTACTTGTACTAGCAGTCACTCTGATTCCGGCACAATTCCGTTTCAGATATCTACTTCTGAAAGAGTGAGTTATTTCTGTTAAAAATCAGGTAATTCGCATTTTTAGTTCTTCGCCACCGGACATTCAATTAGTTTTGTCACTTTTGTGTTCCGTTGTTGCGGCCTGGTCGTTAGGAATTTTAAGCTACATGTGCCGCCGCAAATGCCAGACCAGACATCGCTTGTACTATGAGAACATGTTGGGCCTTGAATGGACAAATGAAGACGGACATACAAACTTTGTTACGGCTATTGACATGGTACAACTTGAAATATAAACTTAATAAAGCAAACTTTCAGCAAGACGGAATTGCTGCCGTTTACTATGCCTGGGGATCTGTGCTTATTACGGCTTCTTATGGAATTGCAATTTATTATGGCCGTTTAGCTCTGCAGACAATTTGTCCACTGAACGAGATCACTCAAAACTCGGCGCGTAGTATGGAACTGAAGCGACAGTTTAATAGGAATTTAATTGTTTAGGTAAGTTTTAATTTATAACAGTTAATTCCAACATTTTAGGCCGGATGCGCGCTTATCTGTTCTATTGTTCCGACCGGCTTTGTCGCATTATCGGCTCAACTATACCTGGATGTATCCGGTTTGAGCGTCCTGGTCATGTCATTGCTAGCTTGGAACTCACCGCTAAATG
>NZ_JBNQGD010000323.1:0-9177 GCF_050436765.1 Arachidicoccus sp.
TATCTTCCGCATGAATCTTTAAAAAATAAATGCAATGGAGATAGAGGTGTGGAATATGTAAGAAACTGTAAAACTCCTATGTATTTAATTGACAATCATAATAAGATTATGGTCATGACTGATTATGAATTTAAGAAGAATAACACAGGAAAGATATTAAGAACTTACAATCATAATAAAATTGTTTCCATTTCCAAAGATGGGCGGGGTCACATAGAATTAGATTACCTCTATACAGATAGCATATCGGAAAAAGAAATTAACAAGGAAATTCTAATGACTGCTAAAATGCTACAGTTCAATTAAAGAACCCACATCTTTTGTTTCTTTTCTGAACAATGAAATATGAGTATATTCTTACGTTTTAAATTTTACCATACCTAATTGGTCAAAAATTTTATGCATTATTTGCTTTTCATCTTTTTCATTATAAAAATAATAAAGCGTAATAAAATTTCTTCATCACATTTTTATTTATTGTCTCACTTGTTTATTTTCGCGGTGCTTTTGGATCTTTAGCTCAGTGGTAGAGTGCTTCCTTGACATGGAAGAGGTCACAGGTTCGAATCCCGTAAGATCCACCCATTATAGGGAAATAAAATAGACACCTCCAGCTCTTTAGCTTCAATATTTTTTTTATCCTATGGTTCATGAGTATTTTTACTTCATTGTCAAAATGATTCGCGAACGCATTTTTATCCTGCATATCTTGGTAGACTTTATCAATGGCAGATAATCTCCCATCTTCGGTCATCTGATAGTTGGCGGCAGTTGTCAAATTATTTAACTGTGTCATATCATCGCTACATCCATCCAACAAATTGTTCCAGACTTTTTGGATATAATTTTTTTCTGCTGGTGATAAATAAACGCTTTGCACATCTTTCTTTGCGCAGTCATTAATTCGATTTTTCGGAAAAATTAAGTTTTACAAAATATGGCCATCGAACTGGTAGACTTAATGAGGCTGTTCGGCTGATATACACGCTGGATAAGGATTTCATAAAAGAAAAATCGATACAAAGTGGCTAGAAAACCACTTTGTATCGACAAGTGCGGTTCAGGGGAGCAGATTAGAACTTTTTGATAAAGAACCTTACTCCACTTGGCAAAGCCGTAAAAACGCATTAAAAGTATTACCTGGAGCGGAGGAGGAGATTTGAACTCGCTTTAGTAATCAGCCCGTTACAATTCTTGTCCAAACCCCAATATTAGGTATAATTAGGTAAGTATTTGGATATTTATACGGAATTGGGTATTTTTGGATACAAAATTGGACAGCGGCTTAACCAGTAAGGGCCTGGCCTCGAGTCTATACATTTCGTCCTTAATTGCTGAAGCACATCAGGGATTTGTTACCGTGGTTTCTACCGAGAGAGCGGCAACCTTTACCTTTCAAATTCCTCGTAATGCCGCAGGCTCGACAACGTGAGATCGTCTTTAGTCAATTTGCTTCATTTAAATAAGCATAGATTGAATTTACCGACGTTTGCTTTTATTTTAATCCCATTTTTTGTGCGCCGACTTTTGTTGTTCCGGCTTGACGATGTCCACCATCTTTTTAACAGACCGAACCTTCTGCGTCACCAGCACTTCGGCATTATAATTATGCTTTAAGTTTTTGATCTCTTTTCTGACCTCAGAATCATCCCAGCTTATGCGATCATAGTCGACGACAACCAGATTTGGCACCTTTCCTTTAGAATCGGTAATAAAATTCATCAAGGCCGACCAGCCTGTTCTCCTCGCGAGGTTTCAACTAACCCCGTTATCCTCAAAGAAAACGGGAACGCTAAGATTTCTCTTTGAACTCTTGAAGCACACTGAACGCCTCGGAATAAGACATTGATAATAAGTCAAAAAGGACTGATCATGACTGATCAGTCCTTTCCGGAATCCAATGGACTCCCATGTGGTGCGGAAAAGGAGATTCGAACTCCAATTGATTATCAGCACTTTATAAAGGGTGTCCGACGTTTGTTTTCTGCCTTTTCAGACAGCCGGCGTTTTAGTTATAAAATCCTTTTTGCAAAATGTTATTGAATCCGATTGCTTGCCAATAAACATTTTATTTGTTGCAAATTTATCTCTTTTCAGTAAAAATATCTATTCAGACCGATAAGCGACCCAATCCAAATAATTTTGTTGATTAATAATATCATAAACAGCATTGGGATACGCACTAAGAAAAGCCGTAGGTTTTTTGATTTTGGCATTGCCCCATTTACATTCCATAGCTTTAAGATGCTGTTTATTGTCCAGTTCCAAAAAATCGATTTCCTGATTGTCATAAGTGCGCCAGAAAAAGTATTGGGGAAAATATTGATGATAAGTGTTTACTTTGATTCTTTCACTTAAAATATATTGTTCCCAGAGTTGTCCAACGTCATTTCTTGCAGCTAAAGGATTAAAATTAGAAATAAGGGCATTACGAATGCCATTATCATAGAAAAACCATTTTTTCCTTTTGCTGATTTCTTTTCTCAAATTATTGCTGTATCCGGATAACGGGAAAATAATAAAGACCTTAGAAAGTAAATCAAGATAGCGGTCAACTGTTGCCCTGCTTATCTGCAAGCTATTACCCAGTTCAACTGTATTAACTTCACTACCTACCTGCCAGGCGAGCATTTGAAGCAAACGGTACAAAATATCTGCTCCCTTGATTTTTTCATAAGAAAATATGTCTTTCAGCAAGTAACTGTTCACAAGATGCTTCAGGTAAATTTCTTTTTCATTATCTTCATTAAGATGCCATAATTCGGGATATGAACCATAAATAAGGCGTTGTTCCAGATTTCGCGTGGTGGTCAAATAATCTTCTATCTGTGATAGCTCTATTTGTGCAATTGGATATAACGTGAAAACAACAGAGCGTCCAACTAAAGGTTCGCCCGAAAATGACTGCAAGTCAAAACTGCTACTTCCGGTCGCAATAATAGTAATACCTTTAATATTGTCTATTATGAACTTTAATATCATACCAATATTAGGAACTGCCTGCGCTTCGTCTATAATGATAAGTTTCTTACCGGCTATCAGACGGACATAATTAGAAAGCGTTCGATCTTGTAAAAGAGAGGCAATTTGTAAATCTTCGCCTTGTAGCAATAATGAAGAAGGGTATTTGTCGGCAATATTTTCTACTATGGTGGATTTGCCGGTTCTGCGGGTACCGTATAACAGCACAACTTTCTGCTTTCCTATTTGCGCTTCAATCTGTTGCTGTACTAAACGTGGGATGTCCATTTTTCAATTACATTTGATGCAATTTACATTAATTACGTCAATCAACAACTTTAATTTTTATAAAAGGAGCAATTGTGTGCTTTTAGTTATTAGTAAAATAACGAAATATATGAACCGAATAATTGAAATAATCTGGCTCAAATGCTAAAAATCTCCAATTTAACCGCAAATAAGGTTAAAGTATACTGTGAAATAACTAAGAATTGGATCGTTTGACGGTAAAATAATTAAAACGTCCAACAAAATTCCTGCAAGCCATTTTTTTCTAAACTTATTTATTATCTCATTGAAATTAATGCCTATGCCACCAACATTGGGTTTCAATTCAAGATTATCAACGTCCCAAATTTTATACCAAAAGCTCTCTTTCTCATTCAGGTTTTGTTCTCTTTCTTTTTTCAGGCTTCTTTTTACTTTATCCAATTTTGCCTTGTATTCTGGAGTATAATTCGGCTTGTTCAAAAAATTAGTTTCAAAATTTTCCATTTTTTCTACAAAGTGCAACGGATTTTCCTGCATATTTTTTTTGCAAATCTCCATATGTAACCACAATGAAAGATTATGCAGCCGCGATTGGTAACCAGTCAATTTTAAGTCCCCGTCTTCGATTACCAAGCTACCGTTTTCAATTGCCAAATCATTCTCACCGAACTTGCCGATATTTTTGATTAAATAATGAATGTACTTATAAAGAGTTTTTATAAAATATTCATTCTCTGCCCTAAGCGGCTCTAGCACTTTTTCTATATACTCATCTAATGATTTCTTTTCCGTATTCCGTATTTCTTCAATCAGGACTAAATAATCGTCACGCTTTAGCATAATTCAGCTTTTGTCATATTTGTGAAATAAACTATTATTCAATTAGAGCTGCTTGCGACAGTATAAAAATTAGACTGCCGCTCAAAATTAGAAATAATTCAATTCCGAATAAGATAGATGTTTCGCTTTCTCAAAAAATAGTCTGCCTCTCACAGATGGGACACTTACGGCAAAAATATTTTAAAACCAGCGTCCGGATTGCGTTAGAGAAGGCGTTTTTCAGATGTGTCCTTTTTGACGATAAATGCAGTTCTTAATTTTGGTTATAGATGTGCTGGATTCTCGTAAAAGATATTACCGCCTTAAATATGCATCTAACGCTTCACTGCCTCTTAGGGGGTTTTTGATATGTCCGGAAATGGAATGCGGACATTTATTGACCGGGAGTGCCTCCAAGGGTCGGAATAAATACTATGCATATTACCATTGCTCCGCAGGTTGTAAAAACCCAAAAAAACCTTGCAGAGTAAGAGCAGAATTTATCAATGAGCTGTTTTTGCAAGAATTAAAGCGATATATACCTCAAGCCGATTGGGTTGAAGTATATAAACATACAATTGTCGAATTATGGTCAGAACAGGCCACACAGCAGCCTGACGAGCACAAGAAGATTCTTAATAAAATAAAGGAGCTCCAGGGACGATTAACTTATTCAATGGAATTACTCTCTTGCAAACAAATCGAGCCGGTAGACTATCGCCAAATAAGTACGGATATTAAGGCCCGTCTTGAAAAGCTTGAAATAAAATTTTCTATTCTTAAAGAAGACAGAACCGACATCGGCTCCCTTTTATCTGCTGGAATTAGTAGCTTATTAAAACTGGATGTGATATACGAAATGGGGGGCATCGAAAAAAAACGAGAGGTCATTAATTCGATTTTTCCGGAAAAATTAAGTTTTACAAAATATGGCGATCGAACTGGCAGGCTTAACGAAGCTGTTCGGCTGATATACACGCTGGATAAGGGTTTCAGAAAAGAAAAATCGACACGAAGTGGTTCAAAAACCACTTTGTGTCGACAAGTGCGGAAGAGGAGATTCGAACTCCCAAGCCCATAATCGGGCACTACCACCTCAAAGTAGCGCGTCTACCAATTTCGCCACCTCCGCAGGAGCGCAAAAATAAGGTTAAGTTTGCAAACAGAGATATATTACATATTGGTTTTCTTTCAAAAGAAAAATAATTTTTTGTATTTTGCTATGAGCAATTTTAAAAATAAAAATACGCAATCATGCAACCTACCAGGCTTTTTGATGCTATAGCCTATCAATTGAAAAACTTTCCCAAAAAGGATATGCTTGTTGCTAAACAAAATGGAGAATGGACAAAGTTAAGTACACACCAAATTCAGCAAGATGTCAACAACCTGAGTGCCGGACTTTTACAGCTTGGGGTAAGTGCAGGAGACTTTTCTGCAGAAGGCGCCGATAAAATTGCAATCATTGCAAATAGCTGCCCTGAATGGCTTATAGCAGATATGGCTGTGCAGCAACTAGGCGCAATTCTTATTCCTATTTATCCAACGACCAATGAAAACGAATTAGCATTCATCTTAAAAGAGGCTGAAGTAAGGTATATTTTTATCGGTAATCAGTTGCTATTAAATAAATATCAATCTACGATTCAGAACATTCCTTCCATACAAAATACGTTTTCGTTTGACAAAACAACAGCTGATAATTGGAAAGAAATTATAGCATCGGCTACTGAAACATCTTTGCAAAAAGTAGAAGAAATAAAAGCATATATTAGCAATGAACATATTGCTACCATCATTTACACCTCGGGTACCACGGGCATTCCAAAAGGTGTCATGCTTTCTCATAAAAATATTTTGAGCTGTGTCATGCTTTCAAAAGAAAGTTTTCCACTACCCGATAACCCACATATGCGTGCCTTGAGCTTTTTGCCGCTCAATCATATTTTTGAAAAATGTTTAAGTTACGTTTATCTATTGAGCGGTATCAGTATTTATTTTGCGGAAGGTTTAGAAAAAATTGGTGATAATATTCGAGAAGTGAAGCCACATATTTTCACAGCTGTTCCCCGCTTACTTGAAAAGGTATTTGAAAAAATAATGAATGCGGGTTATCAATTACAGGGTGTCAGAAAAAATATTTTCTTTTGGTCCGTTAGATTGGCAAAAAAATACGATAACCGAAAAAAGCATCATCCTTTATACCTATCCAAATTAAAAATAGCCGATAGGTTGGTTTTTTCCAAATGGAGAAAGGCTCTTGGAGGGCATCTTAATTATATCATTATCGGAGGCGCCGCCTGTCCAGAAAGTTTGCTGCGCATTTTTAATGCCGCAGCCATACCTGTCTATGAAGGTTACGGACCTACAGAAAATAGCCCCGTAATTTCTGTGAACCGTTCTATGAACAATCAGTCACTATATGGTACTGTTGGACCGGTAATTGATGGCTTACAGATGAAGTTAGAAAGCGACGGAGAAATTTGTGTAAAAGGGCCAACTGTAATGGCAGGCTATTATAAAAATGAACAACTTACCAAAGAAACAATTATTGATGGATGGCTGCACACAGGGGATATTGGTGCTTTGGTAGAGGGAAAGTATTTGAAAATTACTGATAGAAAAAAAGAATTATTCAAAACATCCAATGGAAAATATATAGCGCCACAACCATTGGAAAATAAGCTAAAAGAAAGTTATTTGATTGAGCAAGCAATGGTCATGGGTGCGGATGAAAAATATGTAGGCGCTTTAATTGTGCCTTCTTTTTCCGCGCTTAAAAATTGGATGGAGCGGCATCATCTAATTTTTGAAAATAATGAACAAGCTATTCAACATGTGGAAGTGAGAAAGCGGTATTCCGCTATTATTAAAGAAGCGAATGGGTACTTTAATGCACACGAGCAAATAAAAAAACATATGATACTATCCAAAGAATGGACTGTTGATACAGGAGAACTCACACCAAAATTAAGCCTGCGCAGAAAAGTCGTTGCAGAAAAATATAAAGCGAAAATTAATAAACTATTCTCTTGACAGGGGGCTTTAACGCCTACAACCCATCATATCAACGAGGACTATAAATGCAAATAAAGCGGTACCTATATATACGACGATTTTATAAATTTTACCTCTTTTTTGTTGCATAAACTTTTCAAACTTAGCCTGTCTTTGCGCGGAAAGCGTTGCTTTTCCACTAACCATTAAAGATAAATAAATGAAGACAATCAAAACAATGAGATCATCAACATGTCCACCTAAAAATTGCATATTTATTAGTTTTTAACGATGCTCTCTATTCAAATTCGTACCCAATATCTTTTCTGAAATTCATTCCTTCAAAAGAAATTTCCTTTAAAAGGCTTTTCGATTGTTTTGCCGCATCAATAATATTGTCGCCAAAAGAAGTAATTGCCAAAACCCGGCCACCATTGGTAAGCACGTTTCCATTTTGTTCTTTTGTACCCGCATGAAAAATTATTGAGCCCTCAGGGATATTTTGAGGAAAAGTAATAACTTTTCCTTTTTGATAATCTCCCGGATAGCCACCGCTCACAGCTACAACCGTCGCACAAGCCCGCGCCTCTGTTTCAATTTTTTGCTGAGATAAATTACCCGTATCCATTGCCACAAAAAGTTCTACCAAATCATTCTTTAGTCTTGGGATAACTACTTCTGTTTCCGGATCCCCCATCCGACAGTTATATTCAATGACCATCGGTTCTCCTTTGACATTAATCAATCCAAAAAAGACAAATCCTTTATAAATAATATTTTCCTTCGCTAAACCATTAATAGTTGGTTGAATAATTTTGGTTTCAATTTTTTGCATGAAATTATCGTTCAAAAATGGAACTGGCGTTACGCAACCCATTCCTCCGGTATTCAATCCGGTATCGCCTTCTCCAATTCGCTTATAATCTTTTGCGTGACCAAGAATTTTATATTCCTGTCCGTCTGTCAACACAAAAACACTCACTTCAACACCGTCTAGAAATTCTTCAATTACTACTTTAGAAGAAGCTTCACCAAATTGTTTGTGCAAAATCATTTCTTCAAAAACTTGTAAGGCGTCTTCATGTGACTGTGCAATTACAACACCTTTCCCAGCGGCCAGACCGTCAGCTTTTAAAACTATTGGAAGAGAATGTTGTCGAATATAATTTTTCCCTTCTTCAAAATTTGCTTCATTAAATTCTGCATATCCCGCTGTAGGAATAGCATGGCGTTGCATAAATTTTTTAGAGAAGGCCTTACTACCTTCCAGCTGAGCAGCAAATTTGGAGGGACCAACCACAATACCCTTCCAATCCTCTTGGTCTTTAAAAAAATCATATACACCATTGACCAGAGGATCTTCCGGTCCTACAACGATCATTTCAATTTGATTATGTAAACAAAAATCCTTTTGCATTTGAAAATCATTTACACCGATGGGTACATTTTCTCCAAACCCGCAGGTGCCTGCATTTCCAGGTGCAATAAATAACTTATTACACAACGGGCTTTGTTTTAATTTCCAAGCAATTGCATGTTCGCGACCACCAGAACCCAACAAGAGTATATTCATTTTTTAAAAGTTTGTGCTGAAATCATTTGTAGCGAAAGTAATAAGCAATTTTTATATGGGGCTATCCAAGAAGCATTTTTCGCTAAAAAATACAAAAGTCCGACTTTCAATAGAAAGCCGGACTCTGCAACTTTTAAACCTTTCCTTTGTAGAGCGTACGGGAATCGAACCCGTGATTCCTCCGTGAAAGGGAGGTGTCTTAACCCCTTGACCAACGCTCCATTATTCGTTTTGGGATGGCAAAGGTATAATTTTTTACGTCATAGCCAAATTTTTTTCTGCTTTCTATTTAAAAAAATTTTTATTTTACTCCTTGTGAATTAATGCAATGAAACAGGTCTTCGTATTATAGCTGAAATTCCTAACTAACAATCATTCCCCATTAAATAGTTAAATATTTGCTATAAGTTCTGTTATTATGTAAATTCGCTCCGCATTATTAAACAAACTAAAAAAAAAGATATGAGTTCAGTTAAAGTTGCGATTAACGGATTCGGCCGTATCGGTCGTTTAGTTTTCCGGCAAAAATACAACAAGGAAGGCAGTTAAGTAGGTGG
>NZ_JBNQGD010000324.1:0-13047 GCF_050436765.1 Arachidicoccus sp.
CACAAAATCAGAGTATTATATTAGTTGGTTGGATTGGTTTACATACTTAAAGAAAGACAAAAAACGGGACATTTTGTTTGGTACAAAAACCCGGTTATCGTCGGTTCTTTGGTAGTAATTGTAACCATTATTTTCAACATCATCTTCTTCTAAAACAAAAATATTATGGAAAACAATAGTTTGGATTTACGCGTAGTTATAGGATTGTTCTTTATCATTATTAGTATTCTATTGCTTATAGCGTCCTTTGTAACCGCTAATGGAAGCGAAACAAATAGAATTACAGGAGTTATATTTTTAGTATTTGGTATTGGAATGTATGCACTCAGCAAAATTAGAAAAATGAAATAATATCATTTTGCTATCTATGCGTTTTGCCGGAAAGTCAGAAAGTGAGAGGGTTAACAAAATTCCATATTACCCGTTTCACAAGGAACTTGGAGGGAAATTCTTTTGATGGACTATTTTAATTATAAATGAAATTGTGACATTCCCCTCTGTCATGAAAAAATCCGAAGTTTTTAGCTTCGGATTTTTATTTTATTAGACAAAACTATTTCAAATTAAATACACGCTTTACTTGGTTGTAGTCTTTAAAATCAACATTGGCAGTTTGTTGCACCATTGAAGACGGAATAGAAACAACTTTAATCAAAATAGACATATTAGGTGCAGGATCTGTAGACGAGCCTATCGCTTGTATAGTTACACCATAAGCGCTCGAATTAGGATCTTTATCAAAAGTTGCATAAAAAGTATAGATATTATTACTAGTACTCAGTAATTCGTAAGAAGCACCATTGTCAAAGGAAATATAAGCCCAATAAGCGCCATTATCATGAATATCTTGGTCAAAAGATGATAAGTTTACACCATATGTATAATTGCCATTACTTCCCTGCCAATCGCTTGCTTTTATTGTAAATAGTTCCGTCAATGCTTGCGAGCCGCTACCATCACTGCTATCATGAACGGTTTTTGTACAATTTGTAAAAAGTAAACCAACGCCAATAAAGGCTGCTACAGCGAATAAAATCTTTTTCATAATTATTGTCATTTTGTTGTGAATGTAATAAAACGATTAACATGAATCGTGCCTTTTTTTAAATTAAAGACAATTCTAAGATTGGATAGGTTTTATTAAGAAAAGATTAATACCTACCGGAAAAAAATATAACCTATAGCAATAGCACCTATCACACCCAGAATGTCAGCCGCTAACCCCACCCAGACAGCATAACGCACTTTTTTAATACCCACGCTACCAAAATATAAAGCGATAATATAAAAAGTGGTATCGGCTGATCCATTAAATGTACAAGACAATTTGCCGACGAAACTGTCTGCACCATATGTTTGCATCGTATCAATCATCAAACCTCTGGCACCACTACCGCTGAAAGGCTTCATAATAGCTACCGGTAAAGAAGGAACAAAATCAGTATTCAGACCCATTGCGTGAATTGCATAACCAATTCCATCGGTAATATAGCCTAATGCACCACAATCTCTAAAAACCCTGATTCCTACCAGCATTGCAACGAGATAAGGGATAATTTTGATAATAACTGTCCATCCATTTTTAGCACCGTCTATAAAAGCATCGAATACGGAAACTTTTTTAATGGCGCCTGCAACAATAATTAATACAACCACTAATAATAATACAAGACTTCCGGTAACTTTGCTAAACAACTCTTTATTGGCAACACTCAATTGATTTACCCCTAATAACAATGCAACAATAAAGGCAAAGATGCCGACAAGCCAACCCACTAATACAAAATCCCACTTCAACCTTTGTTTGATACCGGTAATTAAAATAGCCATTACAGTTGTAAATACCGTTCCCAAAACACAAGGGATAAAAATGCTCGCAGCCTCATGAGAACCAGCAGCCAGGCGATAAGCAATGATGGACAAGGGGATTAAAGTTAGCCCACTGGTATGTAAGACAAGAAACATTATTTGTGCGTTACTGGCAGTGTCCTTTTGTGGATTTAATTCTTGCAAACTCTCCATGGCCTTTAATCCAAAGGGGGTAGCAGCATTGTCCAACCCCAGCATATTTGCAGAAAAATTCATCACCATCTCCCCCATTGCCGGATGATTTTCCGGCACTCCCGGAAATAATCTTTTCATAAATGGATTTAATGTCTTAGCCAAACGCCTGATAGCCCCGGCCTGTTCGGCAATATTCATTATGCCCAAAAAGAAAATCATCGTTCCAGCTAAAGGAAAAGCCACCTGCGTTACTGACGTTGTTGCACTATCAAAAATCCCATCAGTTAATGTTTTAAATATTTCGGTATCTCCCAAAAAGACACACTTGATAACTGCAATGATAAATGCAATTACAAAAAATGCAATCCATACAATGTTTAATGCCATTTTATAAGGATGAGAAATGAATGAAGAGTCATTGTTGGTCCAAATATAAAATTTTATTAGTTACTTTTATGTTTCTGCACCAATTAAAAATCACGTCTCCAATGTCATTGACCAGAAAACTCTTTTTAGTATTATCCCTATTTATTTTAAAAACTTCTTTTGCTCAAAAGCAATACCAACGAATGGTCTGGCACGAAGAGTTTAATTACACCGGTTTACCAGACAGCAATATATGGAATTATGAGAATGGATTTATCCGCAATCAAGAATCCCAATATTATACCCAAGCGAGAAAAGAAAATGCCTATGTGCATGGGGGTTGTTTAGAAATAAAAGCCATTAAGGGTGACTATCCTAATAAGTTTTACATAAAAGGTAGTTCAGACTGGCGTAAGAAAAATCCAACCGCAAACTACACCTCTGCCAGTATCACTACACATCATCTGCATATGTGGCGATACGGCAAAATTGTGGTGCGCGCCAAATTACCAAAGGGCATCGGCGTATGGCCAGCGATATGGATGCTTGGCGAAAAAGGCAACTGGCCCTTTTGCGGAGAAATAGATATCATGGAATTAATTGGAAAAGAGCCGACACATATTTATGGAACAGCGCATTACGCTGCAGACAACAAAAGCGGATACAAATCAAGCGGTGGAGTAATTTCTATAAACAACTTATCGGAAGCTTTTCACGACTATGCGATACAATGGAATAAACATAGTATAAAATTTCTAGTAGATGATAGTGTCTACCATATATTCAAAACCTCGGCTGCAAAATTCAAAGGCGTAAATCCATTTAGAAGAAAATTCTATTTATTACTCAACCTCGCACTGGGTGGTTCCTGGGGTGGTCCGGTAGGTAAAAATGTATTACCTCAAAGTTTTTTAATTGATTATGTGAGAGTGTATAAATAAGCCGGGAAATAACCGCTTGCATTTATAACCAAATAATCAGATTTTCAAATCATTAAATTAACCTACTTTTGCAGCCAGAAAATCGTATATCATTATTCACAAATCATAGATAAAAATGGCTTTACAGGCAGGTATCGTAGGACTTCCAAATGTGGGAAAATCAACATTATTCAATGCATTAAGCAGCGCTAAGGCGCAGGCGGCCAATTTTCCATTTTGTACCATTGAGCCAAACATAGGTGTTATTACAGTACCCGACCAGCGGTTAGTAGAATTGGAGAAATTGGTTAACCCACAACGTGTAGTTCCCACTACTGTTGAAATTGTGGATATCGCAGGATTAGTAAAAGGGGCCAGCAAAGGCGAAGGTTTAGGAAACCAATTTTTGGGAAATATTCGTGCAACGGATGCTATCATTCATGTAATACGTTGTTTTGCGGATGACAACGTTATTCACGTTGATGGCAATGTAAACCCAGTGCGTGATAAAGAAATTATCGATACAGAATTACAGTTAAAAGATTTAGATACTATCGATAAAAAGATAACTAAAAGTGAGAAACAAGCTAAAACGGGTGGGGATAAAGACGCACAACGTGGCGTTGAAATTTTAAAAGAATTAAAACAGCATTTGGAGGGCGGCAAAAATGCACGTGCTTTTGAAATATCGTCCGAGGAAAAAGAAAAATTTCTCAACGAACTTTGCCTGTTGACCATCAAGCCAGTGGTTTATGTTTGTAATGTAGATGAAAAATCTGTTATCAACGGAAATGAGTTTACAACAGCTCTGCAAGAAGCCATCAAGGATGAAAAAGCGGAAGTACTTCTCATAAGTGCAGCAATCGAAAGCGATATTGCTATAATGGAAAGTTTTGAAGACCGTCAAATGTTTTTGGAAGATATGGGACTACATGAAAGCGGCGTAGCAAGACTTATTCAGGCAACCTACAAATTATTAAATCTGGCAACGTATTTTACTGCCGGTGTCCAAGAAGTACGCGCATGGACCATTACCAAAGGCTTTATCGCGCCACAAGCAGCAGGTGTTATTCATTCCGATTTTGAAAAGGGATTTATTCGTGCAGAAGTGATTAAATACAGCGATTTCTTAAAATACAAGTCAGAAGCAGCTTGCCGGGAGAATGGCAAACTAGCAGTGCAGGGAAAGACCTATGTCGTAGAAGATGGTGACATCATGCACTTCTTATTTAATGTATAAGACTTACAGGTTATAAAAAAATCCGAAGCAGTGACTGCTTCGGATTTTTTTTATGAGAAAATTTGAGTTGATCAAAATTTGTAACCAATGCCTAAAGAAATGGTACTCATGCGAATTTTAGAACCTCCATCTCCATTCTCTTTTTTATTAATCTGGCCAAATAAGGGGTTGTAACGTGCATCCACAAAGAGACCTTCGCAAATATAATATGTTGCGCCTACAGCAGCTCCTATCTGAAATGTGTTTAATTGTCCTTTTAAATTCTGAGAGAATACATACGCACCTGTCGTATCGGAGATTTTCTCTTTTCCTGCAATGTTAAAATTGAAAGTCGGGCCAGCATTAATACTCAGAGAAGGAATGATAAAATACTTAGCTAATAATGGAACATTAATTTGTTGCAAGTTTATTTTATCCTTGGCACGGCTATCGGATAGGCCATCATATTTACTATTTATATTACTATACAATGCTTCCAGTTGCAGTTTAAATTTATTGTTTGGGTTATTGGGAGAAACTTCCATTAAACCACCTCCCCAAAAACCAAAATCAGATTTTCCTTTTACAGAAAGATTCTGAACATCAGTTTTAGAAAAGGAAACATTCCCTCCTGCTTTAATACCAAAACGTACAGTTGATTGAGAGTAAGCGGCAGTAGAAAATAATACGGCAGCGACGAATAAGATTTTTTTCATAATAATAATTTTTGCAAAAAAAAGCTTTTTCGCGCAAAGAGAGACAAGCAAGTAAAAAATTATTCTATAAAATCAGTGATAATAGGTGCGAAACGAATACCCACGCCAATTTGAATAGTATTTATTTTATATTGAAATCCATTTTGAAGTGCATATTTATTTAGGCTTCCCTCATACCTTCCAAAGATATTGCTATACCGAAAATCTATAAATAATCTATGTTTCAGATAATAAGTAAAGCCTGCAGCCAGGTCAGTTTGAACATGATTGGAGTTATCTATAGGTCGGCTATAGAATTTTAACCCATTTGCCTGCGTTGAAAGGTTAAAATTAAAGACAGGTCCGGCATTTACACTCAAAGAAGGGAAGATAAAATATTTCGCCAATAAAGGGATATCGATTTGTTGTGTTCGTATTCTAAGATCTTCATAACGATTATTTATCTGCGAATAACGCGCTTCTAATTGCAATCTCAATTTAGAATCCGGTCTATTAAAAGAGCTTTCAATTAATCCACCAGCATCTAATCCGATCGTCCCCATTCCTGAACCCGAGTAGTTGGCGTCTGCCAAAACACCAAATCGGACGGTTGTCTGGCAGAAACTAACACTAGTCGTCAATATTCCTATTACGAATAGTATTTTTTTCATAATATCTTTTGACAAAAGACGACTATTTTCAGTAAAATAAAAAATATGACGATGAATCTCCTCATTTCGCTGTCCACATTTTATCAACCGTTTGCGAAATCAAATAACAACCGTTATTAAAAGCCAAACAAAGTATTATCTTTGCGCATCCAATTTTAATAACTATTAAGTAAGAGCCCTCATGAATTTATTCCTATCTCAATCCACCGAATTTCAACGTCGTCATATTGGCCCGAATGCACAAGAAACCGAACAGATGCTTGCAGCCATCGGCATCGCTTCCATTCAAGAATTAACTAATAAAACTATTCCGGAAAACATTCATTTTGAAAATGAATTAGTACTTCCGGCAAGTATAAGCGAGCAAGAATATTTGCAGCAGATATGGCAAACCGCCTCTAAAAATAAAGTTTTTAAAACATACATCGGCCAAGGATATTACAATACCATCACGCCTTCAGTCATCTTAAGAAATGTATTTGAGAACCCGGGATGGTATACACAATATACTCCTTACCAAGCAGAGATTTCTCAAGGTCGTTTGGAAAGTCTGCTGAATTACCAAACTGTTATTGCCGATCTAACCGGATTGGAATTAGCCAATGCTTCACTTTTAGATGAAGCCACTTCGGCCGCCGAAGCTATGGCGATGTTGTTTCATCATGTAAATGCACGCGACAATTCAAAGCCAAAATTCTTTGTTGATAAAGCCATATTTCAACAAACGAAAGATGTACTTGCAACCCGCGCGACACCCATCAATATTGCGCTGGAAGAGGGTGACTTTAAAAATGCTACAATAGATGAGAAATATTTTGGTGCAATTATTCAATATCCTAACAGCAATGGTTCTGTAGAGGACTATTGTTCTTTTATAGAAGAGATTCATGCTGTGGGCGGTTTTGTAGTATTGGCAACAGATCTATTGGCATTAACTTTATTGACTTCCCCCGGCGAATTGGGTGCAGATGTCGCCGTCGGATCTGCACAACGTTTTGGCGTGCCGATGGGCTATGGTGGTCCACACGCCGGCTTCTTTGCTACCAAAGACTTATTTAAACGCGGCATTCCGGGGCGAATTATCGGGGTGAGCAGAGATGCAGACGACAATCATGCCCTGCGTATGGCTTTGCAAACGCGCGAACAACATATTAAACGTGAAAAAGCAACTTCAAATATCTGTACTGCGCAAGCTTTATTGGCCAATATGGCGGCAATGTATGCTGTTTTTCACGGACCTACAGGCCTAAAGGAAATTGCGATACGTGTTGCACTTATTGCACAAACAGTGGCAGAAGTATTGAAAGAATTAGGTTATGATAATTTGAATAAACATTATTTCGACACACTCAAAATACGTGCAGACAAAAAAGTCTTACAACCAATTGCGGAAGCCCAACAAATCAATTTTAATTATTTTGACGATGGCACGGTGGGTATTTCCATAGATGAAACCACTACACAAAAAGATGCCTTAGATATTGTGTACGTTTTTGCGCAAGCAAAAGGCGCCAATCAGGCAAGTATCGTTTTTGATAATGAAGGACCCGTTTTACATGCTATTCCTGAAAACTTAAAAAGAACCTCTTCCTTCCTGACACATCCGGTGTTTAATAAGCACCATAGCGAAACACAAATGATGCGCTACATCAAGCGTTTGGAAAAGAAAGATTTGGCTTTAAATACCAGTATGATTTCTTTGGGAAGTTGTACCATGAAACTAAATGCTGCTACCGAAATGATTCCGGTAAGTTGGCCGGAATTTAGCGCCATTCATCCTTTTGTACCTAAAGAACAAGCAGCAGGTTATCAAATAATTATCGATGAGTTAAGCGATTATCTATCGATCATTACCGGTTTTGATGCCTGTAGTTTACAACCCAATAGTGGCGCACAAGGCGAGTTTGCCGGTTTGAATACGATAATGAATTATCATATTGCCACTGGCAATCCACATAGAAATATTGTATTGATTCCTATCTCTGCACACGGCACCAACCCAGCATCGGCAGTAATGGCGGGAATGAAAGTAGTCGTTGTAAAAAGTGATGAAAAAGGCCAAGTAGATGTGGTCGACTTAAAAACTAAAGCGGAGCAATACAAAGATACCTTAGGCGCGTTAATGATTACTTATCCTTCTACCTATGGTGTATTTGAGGAGAGTATCAAAGACATTTGCCAGATCATCCACGATAACGGCGGACAAGTATATATGGATGGGGCCAACATGAACGCACAGGTGGGGCATACAGCACCTGGATTTATCGGTGCCGACGTGTGTCATTTAAACTTACATAAAACCTTCGCTATTCCACACGGTGGCGGTGGTCCGGGCGTGGGTCCTATTTGTGTAAAAGTACATTTACAACCTTATCTACCGGGGCATTTTACACTGGATAAGAAGAATGCAGTAAGTGCTGCGGCTTTTGGTTCAGCGTCTATTTTATTAATCAGCTATGCTTATATCAAAATGTTGGGAGGTGACGGTGTGCGTATGGCAACAGAATACGCCATCTTAAATGCCAACTATATGAAGATACGTTTGGAAGCATTTTATCCGATTTTATATGCCGGAAAGAATGGTACTTGCGCGCACGAATTCATCGTTGACCTTCGCCCGTTCAAAACAAGCGCAGGCATTGAAGCTGAAGATGTAGCCAAAAGGCTGATGGATTATGGCTTTCATGCGCCTACGATGAGCTTCCCTGTTCCGGGAACCATTATGATTGAACCAACAGAAAGTGAAGACAAAGCCGAGCTAGATAGATTCTGCGATGCGATGATTTCTATTTATAAAGAAATAAAAGCCATTGAAATGGGTGAAGTAGATAAAGCAGATAATGCTTTGAAAAACGCACCTCATACACAACAGGTTATCTGTGCCAATGAGTGGAACCACGCTTACAGCAGACAGCAAGCGGCTTTCCCATTAAGCTATGTAGCGGAAAGTAAATTCTGGCCATCAGTTTCCCGTATCAACAATACCTATGGTGATAGAAATTTAATTTGTACTTGTGAACCTTTAGAAAGTTATTTGGAAAATTAAATAAATATTTTACACCCCATTCGTTGCGTAATTCATTTAACTGGTTGTCAATATCATTAACAGGTTGCTTGGACATAGCTCCTTTGTATTTTACTGCCCAATCAATTTGAGTATCCGAACTGTGTCATATCTTCTCTTACACAGATAAGCTGCAAGACTTCTAAGTTCAGTAATAACCTTACCGCTTTGATATTGAGTATATCTATAGTAACTGTTTGCATAATTTCAACTTTTATCTTCTCAAAATTAGACAAGTTTCTGGACACATCTTCTTAAGACAAAAAAGCGAATCTTATCAATTGACTTTTTAAATATTTTTTATTTTCTAAAGACACGCAATAACCAAACATTGACATTCAGAAACTTTGCAATTTAAAATAAGTATGAATAAAGCGTGTTTTTAGGTCTAAATAGCAATCTCCAAAATTAAAGGCACAAAAGTTCTCTATAAAATTTACCAATAACAATACAATCTTTTATAAATACTATCTTGTCCCAAAAAATTACTTCGAATGCAGACTTCCCTATTACAAACCAAGAAACATTTTTTTGCATTAGACGGCTTGCGTGGTATAGCTGCGATATGTGTTGTAATTTTTCATTTTTCAGAATTTATATATCCAAGCGATAGCCTGAGCCCTATTGGTCATGGTTATTTGGCGGTAGATTTTTTCTTCTGTTTATCAGGCTTTGTCATAGGATACGCTTACGACGATCGTATACAAAAATTAGGCATCAAGCAATTTTTTATTTCCAGGTTGATACGCCTGCATCCCCTAGTAGTGATTGGTTCTATTTTCGGTTTTTTGTTTTTTATTTTTGAGCCCTCCAAAGCCGTGGATTCCTATGGCGTTGGAAAACTTATATTTCTTCTTTTGTGTACCACTTTTCTTATTCCATATTCGGGAATGGATAATCGGTACAATAATAATTTCGGGTTGAACTGCCCGGCCTGGTCGCTATTTTGGGAATATATCGCCAATATTGCGTACGCGATCATTCTAAAAAGAATTAATAAAAAGTGGCTGACCTTAGTCGTTTTTGTGGCAGCATTAGGATTGTTGTGGACGGGCTATCATGCCGGAGATATTGCCGGCGGCTGGAGCGGTAATAATTTTTGGGATGGATTTGCTCGCATTGGTTTTTCATTTTCGATGGGATTGTTACTCTATCGTTTGCGATGGAAATCAAAGAAGCAAATAGGTTTTATACTATTGACTATTTTATTAATGGCTACTTTTTTTGCACCTTTTATAAGCAAATGGAATTGGCTTATAGAATGTTTAATCGCTATTTTGATTTACCCCGCTTTAATAATTTTGGGCACAAACGTGGCACAAAATAATATCGCCCAAAAAGTGTGCAAATTTCTAGGCGATATCTCATATCCACTTTACATGACGCACTATTCATTAGTTTGGTATTTTGGCTATTATCACGAAAAAAATAAATGGAGCATATCTCAGTCCTGGTGCATAACGGCTGTAGGGGTTGTACTGGTTATTTTATTTGCTTATGCCGTTGAAATACTTTTGGATGCCCCGATAAGAAAATATTTTTCCAATAAACGAAAGGAAAAACTCGCTTCTTATAAAACAAGCGAGAATCGTTCCCTCTAAATTCCTTATTGAGAACTGCATTTTCCTGTGAAAACTTTTTTACCTCCACAAAAAGATATGATTTGTCAGCTGGAGTAAAAAAAATCGAAGATCTGGAAACAATAGATATTATGGGCTAAGGAAGAACAATATTTAATTATGCAGGAAATTGGATAAGCGCCCGACAGTCAAACACAGGAGTTTAAACTCAATTTTAAAGCGAATAATGGGAATTTTAAAAACAGTGTGATTATTAAGATATCAAAAAAATAAAAATTTGCAGCGTATCTTTAAATAGATTTGCAGCATGAAAAAAATCATCATTGCTATCGACGGATTTTCCTCCTGCGGAAAAAGCACAATGGCAAAGCAATTAGCCAAAGAATTAGGTTATGTATTTATAGATAGTGGCGCTATGTATAGGGCTATCACTTTATATTTTGTAGAAAACAATATTGATTTAGCCAATGACGCGGCAATCGCTTCAGCGATTGAAAAAATCAATTTAAAATTTGTTTTTAATAATGAAGCCGGCAAGAGCGATATCTATCTGAACGGCGAAAATATAGAACAAGCCATTCGCTCTATGTCCATCAGTAACAGCGTAAGTGAAGTCGCGGCTTTAGAGAAAGTGCGGACTTTTGCCGTAGCAGCACAACAAAAAATGGGCGTCGAGAAGGGGATTATTATGGATGGTCGAGATGTGGGAACCAATGTATTTCCGAATGCCGAATTAAAGATTTTTATGACGGCAAGTGTAGATGTGCGCACAAAAAGAAGATATGATGAATTGGTCGTAAAAAATCCTGAACTCACCTTAGAGGAAGTAAAAGAGAATTTAGAAAAAAGAGATTTAATAGACACTACCCGAAAATTAAATCCGCTTCGAAAAGCTGATGATGCAAGGGTGTTAGACAATTCCAATTTAACCATGGAAGAACAATTGGCCATTGCAAAACAATGGGCCGATGAAGTCTTGGAAGTCCCTGCGCGTTAAAAATCACAGTGGCCGTATCCAAATATTTCTAAAGCTAATAGGCTTGCTCTTATCTCCATGTGCCTGTAGTTTTATAGAACAAAGACTTTGTCTCGCATTTGCATAAGACGGATGTCCTATATACAAAGTTGGTCCTTCTAATGTAAAATTATTTTGCACCAATACGCCATTGAAAAAAGCGGTAACCCTTGCTTCTGATTTCAAAGAGCCGTCTTTCTGAAAACAAGGAGCAGTCCAAATAACATCGTAAGATTGCCAGTCTCCAGGTTTTCTGTTAGGATTTACCAAAGGCGCATTTTGCTTGTAAATAGAACCAGCCTGACCATTGGTATATGTTTTATTGTTGTAGCTATCTAAGATCTGCATCTCATAACCATCATCACCGGGTCCTGTAGAGGCCAAAAACAATCCACTATTCCCTCTCTCCTGCCCTTGCCCTTGAATATCTTTTGGTTCTCGCCATTCAATATGTAATTGGTAGTCCCCGAACTTTTGTTTAGTTTGGATATTTCCTGCCTTTTTATTGACAATTAGAATTCCATTTTTCACGATCCAATTTGCGGGTTTATCTGGATTATCGGCATCTTCCCATTTATCCAGATCTTTCCCATCAAATAAAATAATGGCATCAGAGGGTGGTTGTCCTATTGTATTGCCGGGTGTAACAACTGCCGGAACCGGCGTATATAACTCAGTATCTTCCGGCTTCTGAGCTGAAGCAATCCCAAGAAATAAAACGGCGCAAAAAGACAGAGCAATCTTCTTATTCATAATTTATTTTTTAAAAATATTCTTTTATGCTTATGTATTTCGTGAAAATAAGTAAAAATAGCGGGAAATGAAATTAAAAAAAATGCCAATTCTTCTATTGAATCAGCATCTTTTAGAAAGTAAACCAAACCCTTTGTCTATAAAGAAACCCCTCGTTTCCAAGGAATAAAATCATCTTGATTTAATAACACTGCTTTGGGCACCAATTCTCCGCTTGCAAACTTGATGCAGTACTCGAGAATTTCTTCACCCATTTCATGAATCGTTTTTTCGCCGCGAATAATAGCTCCCGTATCAATATCTATAATATCTTTCATCTTATTGGCTACTACAGAATTAGTAGCCACTTTTATCACCGGGCAAACAGGATTACCTGTGGGTGTACCCAGCCCTGTTGTAAACAAAATCAACGTAGCTCCAGCAGCAGCTTTTCCCGTGGTAGCTTCTACATCATTGCCTGGCGTACACACAAGGCTCAGCCCATTTTTTGTGGCCGGCTCAGTATAGTCCAAAACATCTTCAACGGGCGAAGTACCGCCTTTTTTTGCGGCACCAGCACTTTTGATGGCGTCGGTTATCAGCCCATCTTTAATATTGCCGGGCGAAGGATTCATATAAAACCCCGAGCCTACGCTTTCAGCCCTATCGTTATAAGTGGTCATTAGGTTGATAAATTTTTCTGCAGCTTCTTTATTTACTGTCCGATCAATCAAGTTCTGCTCTACACCACAGAGTTCTGGAAATTCGGCTAACAAGATCT
>NZ_JBNQGD010000325.1:0-3902 GCF_050436765.1 Arachidicoccus sp.
CTGGCAGAAGCGGGTGCCGTTTCAAAAGATTTATCACCGAATTGTATATCGAAGGCCTCCGCTACCCTGGCGGTGGCTGCCGAATCATTTTCCGTAACCGGGTAGCTATCTAGCGTAGTGAATTCGGGATCTCTTGGTGCATTAGACGCAGCACATTCCGCACAACAGATACGCTTCACTGCCGAAAGTATATGGTCACGCACACCCTCATCAAAAGTGCGAATATTCAATTTAAGCGTCGCATCATCGGGAATAATATTTTCTTTGGTGCCGGCCTGTAAGGCTCCAATGGTTAATACCGCGTTTTCTATAGGTGCTATCTCACGGGAAACAATAGTTTGCAAACGCATAGTAGTGGAGGCTGCCATTATCACAGGGTCTATGGATGTTTGTGGCGATGAACCATGTGCACCACGACCAAAAATTCTCACTTTTAAACTATTGCCTGCAGATAAAATGGCGCCACTGCGATGCCCCACGGTACCGGCTTCGCCCACCATTACATGCTGGCCAAGAATAATGTCCGGCTTAGGAAAACGGGTCATCATGCCATCATCGATCATCCCTTGCGCGCCGCGACCGACTTCTTCTCTAGGTTGAAAAACAACCATTAACCTTCCCTTCCACTCATCTTTATGTTCAAAAAACAATCTGGCAACTCCCATCAGCCATACAATCGTGACCACATACATGCGATACCCCTACTTCTACCCCTTCTTCGTCTCTTGCTTTTACCGTACTTGCATAAGACAAACCAGTTGCTTCCGCTACCGGAAGTGCATCCATATCTGCACGAAGCATTACTACCGGCCCTTCTCCATTATTTAAAATACCCACTACACCTGTTACACCAATACCTGTTGATACTTCATATCGATATTTAGTCAAATAATCCGCAGCGATTTTGGCCGTTCGAAACTCCTGCATGGACAATTCCGGATGCTGGTGTATATCTTTATAAATCTCTTCCAGTTCAGGAAGTAGCTTATCAATAAAACCTTCCAGATTATCGTTGAAGATTTTAATTTGCGCTGTCTGCATCATATGGGAATTAATTGATTACTAAAATTATTGCTTTGCTGCCTTTTTTCTCATTAATTTCAAATTTACCTTTTTAAGTAGCAAATATTCGCCATTTCGACGCTACGTTTGAGCGTACCTGTTTCCTTCCAAAGGTCTCAATCTCGGCTGCATTTTCTCATCAGGCTTTTTTCAAATCAATGCTGTTTCGACACTAATAGCATTTGTAAGGATCTTATGGATAGGACATGCATTGGCCACATTCAACAGTGTATTACGCTGGCCCTCATCCAGATTTCCTTCCAATTGCAGCTCCCTTTTAAAGATCGTTTTGCTTTGCTCTTCAATCAGTTCAATTTGAACATTTATATTTTTCAAATCCCATTCTTTACGACTGCAAAACATGCGCACTGTGGCGCTGGTGCAGGCTGCTAAAGCGGAAGCCAATAGTTCTTTTGGAGAGAAGCCTTTGTCCTTTCCTCCTTTTGCTTCTGGCTCGTCGGCTGTTATTCTATTTCCCGTAGAAGATTCTATTTCAACCAAATAATTTTCGTTGCCATTATCGGCGGTGATTTTTACCATGATATTTTTTTTATTTATTGCTGGAAAATTGTTCAATTTTTAAATCCATTTTTAAAATCACTATAAAGTCCTCTGTGGCTTTTATAAAACCTGTCGTAAAACCGATTCAACACCCAAACATGCAGCGGATCTAAGTTACAAAAAAAGGGGAAGTAATAAAAAAGGGTCACCTCGACTAGAGACAACCCTTTTAAATTTTCTTTTTAATTTGCGCATTACAGCTGAGACGGATCATTTACGATACTCTTCACTTTAGCGGAAGGCAAAAATACTTGTATTCCCAAGCTCAGACCTATTGCATGCCTGTAAGTAGTATTACCCCCACCTACAAGCCCGTTATATTTCAACAAGCCTTCTAAAGCTACATTAGGGGTAATAAAATAGGAATAACCAGGTCCAAATCCAAAAGCAAAACCATTGGTTGTGTTGCCGCCGGTAGTATTAAAACCAGCAAATCCCGCATTAACTTCCCCAAAGAAGCGACCATGTTTTAGCAAATTATTGACACCTTGTTCTCCGGGGTTCAAATAATAGCGGCCTAATGCCTGAATGCCGTAAGACGTTGTTTTCGCAGCTCCATTATAATTGGGAGCTTTGGAGAAGCCCAGGTTAACCACGCCTCCAATCATTACATTATCTTTGACAAAATATCCAATCTTAGGATTGATACCTATATTAAAGCCATCTCCTTTATTTAAGCCGAAGTTCATCCCAAACAAACCACTATTGGTCGCGCTGCCAGAAGGAGAAGCCAGAGAACTCCCTAAATCTGAACCAACCATTAAATTGCCTTTTTCTATCTGGGCGTTCGCAACGCCAATTGTTACAAATGCAGCTACGCCAAGTAAGCATAAGATTTTTTTCATCGCATTTAATTTTAATAATATGAAAAGTCGTTTTATTTCTGCTTACTTCGAATAAAAAACGTGCCAAATCTGGCTCAAAAAAAAATTTTCTCCACCACAACTATTTATTTATAAGCGAATTAACTTAAAACAAACCTCACGGATCTAATATGCTAACCTACGATCCCAAATTATTTTTTCTCTCCGCAAAACATTCATCAAATTCTTTACATGTTCATGACAATGCGTTTGCGTCAGTTCTCTAGTCGAATTTAGTATCTTTGCAAAAATTTTTTATGAGCAGTAAAGGGAAAGTATTAGTGGCAATGAGCGGTGGTATTGATAGTACTGTAGTAGCATTAATGTTGCACAAACAAGGATATGAGGTAATTGGTATCACCATGAAAACCTGGGATTACTCCAGCAGCGGAAGTAGTTCTAAAGAAACAGGTTGCTGCAATATTGACAGCTTCAACGATGCACGTCAGGCAGCGGTACAGCATGGATTTCCACATTTCATTTTAGACATAAGAGACGAATTTGGCGATTTTGTGATTGATAATTTTGTTGAAGAATATTTGGCCGGCCGTACCCCCAATCCTTGTGTAATGTGCAATACCCACATCAAGTGGCGTGCGTTGCTCAAACGTGCCGATGCTTTAGGCTGCAAGTTTATTGCTACTGGTCATTATGCCAATATACATCTAGGAGAAAACGGTCGTTATTATTTGAGTAAAGGATTGGATGAAACCAAAGACCAGAGTTATGTACTTTGGGGGTTACAGCAAGACTTACTGAGCAGGACATTGTTGCCGCTCGGAAATTACCGAAAATCTGAAATACGTCAGATGGCAGTCGATTACGGCTACCCCGAATTAGCCAAAAAAAGTGAGAGTTACGAAATATGTTTTGTACCCGATAACGACTACAGAGGTTTCCTAAAACGTCGTGTGGATGGGCTTGAAGAAAAAGTTGCCGGAGGCTGGTTTGTAGATAAAACCGGAAAAAAATTAGGTCAGCATAATGGTTATCCTTTTTACACGATTGGTCAACGAAAAGGACTAATTGCTATGGGGCATCCGGTGTATGTTACTTCTATCGATCCACAAACGAATACCGTGGTTTTGGGTGAGGAAGAAGATTTAGCTAAAGCAGAATTAACAGTTGGGAAGATCAACTGGCAGAAATATGAAACAGTAAAAGACGGAATAGAAGTCATCACCAAGATCAGATACAAAGACAAAGGCACCTTGGGCAAGCTGCACAACGAAGACGGAAAGATAAAAGTAACCCTATACAATAATGCTTCTGGCATTGCTCCGGGACAAAGCGCGGTATTTTATGAAGGTGATGAAGTAATTGGCGGTGGTATCATTCAAAGAGAAATGGCATTTTAATAAAGTCGAGACTGTAATTTAAACTGTGTCATATCATAATATTTTGTAATTTTAAATT
>NZ_JBNQGD010000326.1:0-3837 GCF_050436765.1 Arachidicoccus sp.
CGTATGTAAATTGTCGGCTATACGAGTTTGTGCCGTTATTATATCCCGTACCATAATTATTCATTACCAGTTTGTTCGCATTGTTGTTGATAATACACTATCCCCCGGTAGCAGCCCACAATTGATCATAGGTGTAGATGGGGAAACCTGTAATTGCTGCATCTTCACCTTCTCCGCTTGTTTGATAATTTTCATATACCAATGCTGCACTTACGTGATGTCTTCCAAAACTTGCCACATAGTTTAACTGAAGATCTAGTTGCCCGGTTTGACTCCAAGATGCCTGTTTTTCTAATTCGGGTGTGTGTGCACTTAAACGAGAGCCTACAATGCTATCCAAGTTCCAGATATAAGGATCCGTTTGTGCTAATTGGTAATAGGTGAAGGGGTGGGTGAAATTTTTTGTATCATTAAAATAATAAGATTTTACATAAGAAGCCTTCGCGCTTAAACCCGCCAAAAAAGGCGCGTTATAGGTAAGATTTAAGTTGGCAACCGGTGCGATATTTTCTGTTTTAGAATAACCGGCAAGACCATCGGCCTCGGCGGATTTATTGCTAATCCAAAAATAATCCACGGGTAGTCTATTAGCGGTATAGGAAGGCATGTAAGGTTGCCATACTAAAAGCTTAGAATACATATCTCCCGTCCAATCACCCCCGGGCTGTGCAAATTTGTCATCATTTAGAGAAAGACCTGCAAAAACAGAAACATTTTTACTTAGATCGGCCGTAATATTAGCTCTAACATTGTATTTTTTCAGATTGGTATTTTTGATGAAGGTTGATTGATCTACATAGGACGCTCCAATAAAATATTTAATTTTATCTGACCCCCCGGAGGCATTTATATTATGAGTGGTAATATACGGGTTTATAAATACATCGTTTATCTGTCTAAATCCCTGACCTAAGCCGCTGCCGAAATCGTGTGTAGCAAAATAGGTCGAATCGGCCGAAGTCCAGGCTGAACCCAATGCACCGGGACCACCACCAGAGATTCTATTATAAATTACGCCATATTGTACCGCGCTGGTTAATGCTTCATTATTACCGCGTACATCCCGACCCGTGTTATAGGAGTAGTTAACCACCGCTTTGCCTGCCTTACCACGTTTAGTGGTAATGACCATTACACCACCGGCAGCTCGAGAGCCGTATGCAGCTGTAGTGGCGGCATCTTTTAAAACAGTTATTTCATCAATTTCATTGGGGGCTAAGTTGTTAAAATCGCTCGCGTTAGAAATTCTGCCGTCTATTACATATAATACACCGGCGGTATTCCATGAACTTGCTGTTCTAATACTAATACTTGGCTGAGCGCCAGGTGCTCCATTGGGTGTACTGACATTTACTCCAGCCATTCTACCTGCCAGAAGGTTACCTACTGATGAAGTCGGTATTTCCGCATCCGCCTCTTTAAATTTTACCGTGGCGACAGCACCGGTTAGTAACTCTTTCTTTTGTGTCGTGTACCCAATAACAATTACGTCGTCAAGATTCGCAGCAGACGTATCAAGCTGAACAGAAATAGCGTCAGACGATGTCACTTCCACTTCAGCTGACTTGTAACCTTCCATACTTACCCTTAACCTGCTGTGAAGTGGTACAGCTATTTGAAACTGTCCATTCTTATCAGTTAGCGTAGTTTTTTCTTTTCCACCTATTTCGTGTACCGTAGCGCCGAATAAAGGATTCACACCCTTATTATCCGTAACGGTTCCGTTGGCCTTAATAATTGTCGATTGCGCATAAGACTGGTTTGTAAAAATGAGCAAGCAACAAACTACGGCTGCACAAAATAGAAATTTGTAGTTTAATCGATTCATTGAATTTATTTTAAATTTTTATTAAAATATGCTTTTACTTAAAAGCAACCGGGTTAAAATCTTTGTTAAAGGTAGCATCACTAACAACCGTTAAACAACACTAAAATTGACAACAACCGATGCTTTTTTGCTTTTCTTAACGAAAGCTATTAACATTCTATACTTTTAGCTTTAAATTCAAAAAAATATGTATTTTCACTGTCTCGGTATACCACAAAACAACGGCTTTTCTATACCATAATAAACAGATGTAGACCATGGAATACTTTTATGAAAAATTCACGTTTCCGCCAGATCAATCTTTCACAGTAAGTTCAGAATTGTTGGAATTAAAAAAATATGAAACATTAAAATGTCATATAGACTTTGAAATTGCATTAATTGAAAACTGTATGGGCAAACGATTTATTGGCGACCATATTGAAGACTTCTATGGAACAGAATTAGTACTGATGGGTAGTTATCTACCGCACTGCTGGCAATATTATCAAACGGTCGAGACCATGCTACAGCCACAACTTATTGTGGTACATTTTTCTCCCGATTTTATTGGAAAGGACTGGCTTGAAAAGCCTGAAGTAAAAAAAACAAACGAACTATTTGCCAATGCTGCAATGGGCATTAGCTTTTCAGGTGAGACAGTTAATAAGGCCAGGCTCATCTTGAACCAGATGCTCTTTGAGACGGGCCTTACGCGCATGGCATTAATGCTCCAACTGCTAGATATATTGGCAAAATCTCCTCATGCTAAAATATTATCCTCGCTCAATTTCAACGTTATTGAAACACCCAATGAAGCAAATAAAATAAACAAGGTATTCGATTATATATTTAAAAATTTCAAAGAGGAAATTTCATTACATGATGTTGCTTCTATTATCCATATGTCTACTGCTGCATTTTGCAGATACTTCAAGGCCAAAACAAACAGAACCCTAATTAATTTCGTAAAAGAAGTAAGAATTGGTCATGCCGCTAGATTATTAATTCAAGGCGATTTTAATATTACCGAAGTCTGTTATGAAAGTGGATACAATAATATTTCTAATTTCAATAAACATTTTAAGGAGCTAAAAGGAATCTCACCTAGAGATTTTATTAAACAGTACGCTAAAATAGAATGATGTATAGCGTTTGTTCGCAACACTATACATCATCAAACATCTTCATTGAACCTACAATTAATAGATTATTTTAGTAATAAAGATAAAGGAGCAAATGCTTTTAGATCAACCGTTATCTTTTTATCATTACCTATCACAATTTGCTTACCGAGTTCTACTCCTCGTAAATTTACAAATTTGGCTATCTTATAGTTTGATTCTTTTGGAAGCGTTATCACCACTTTCCCAGAAATGCCTGACTGCTCCCATAGACGTAAAATTGTACCATCGCCATCAGGGTTTTTACCAAAGGCAGTTATTAAAATTCCGGCTCTTGAAAGGAAAATACCAGTTTTAGTGATCGGCAAATTGCCCGCATCCCCGTCTGCCACTCCTGTTAACAAAGGCACACGCGTCTCCCATCCATATCGCGTTAAATCAGGAACGGTCTGCGTACCTTTATCCACCGGCCAAATGCGTACTCTTTCTGACCAGGAGCCATCCTGCCATAAAGCATAATTGGTATTCCACATATTATTATACAGATTCACGAATACAGATGGGATAGTTGGTATATAATCCATTGAAAATTTCCACAATCCTGGTTCCCCGACACTTAGCAATGGTGCGTCTTCCGAGGTAAGTGCCATTCCCGATTTGTTGGGTTCTGTAATGGCTACACCTGTAGCCACCGCCATCAGGTACCTGCTTGTACCGGGTATTATATCTTTTACAGGATTAATTGCACCACCCAGACGCCCCACGGTAAAAGTTGGTTTCTTTACATTAAAAGGAAAGCAAAGCCATCCTCCTTCAGGAATCTTTTCGGCAGTTTTTGATTCAACAGCCCATTTAACATCCACGTAGGCAGCATTACGGGGGAAGGTAAAAGTTAATGTATATCCC
>NZ_JBNQGD010000327.1:0-8218 GCF_050436765.1 Arachidicoccus sp.
TTAGGGGGTCAATTTGAAATGGCGAAGGGGGGTCAATTTAGCCGGAATTTACAATTTAACCATTAAACCTCCAATTTCTTGTGCTGTTAGAGCCAGTTGTGATGCTATATAAATCCATCAATCACTTATTTTTTAAGTCCAATTATCTTTGGTGTCTCATTATCCCAGCCTCTTACAAAACCTATGTCGTTAGAGTCAGGTAATTGTTCCGGCAAAAGTTTATTAATTCTTATACGACTTGGTAATGCCGCAGCCTCGCCAACGAAAATGGCCTCACGCCTAGTTGGAGAAGGTAGCATTTTTATCAAACCTACTAAACTATCTGGTAGTTCATGGATTTAAGCCACCTTTAAGAAATAAAAGCGAACACGGGAAATTGTTTTTTTTGAGTAATGTAATGGCTTGTTTACTTCGCATTCCAGATTGACAATAAACGATGAGACTTTTATCCTGTGGTATTTCTTTTAATCTTTCCGGCAATTCATTTAATGGAATATGAATACCTCCGATATGGTAGTTTATTCTTTCACTAATTGTTCTTACATCTATTAGATTGTAGTCAGCTGCATGTTTTTGAAATTCGCTGAAAGTGATTTCTTGAAGGTTCCCTAATATCCCACAGAAGCTGGAATAATTGTCTTCTAATTTATTGATAGCAACAGCGGGGCTTGTATTAAATGATAGTAAGTGCTGTTGCATCGTTAATGCATCCAGTATTAACAGTTTTCCGGAAAGCACGGTGCCTATTTGACAAATTATTTTGATCACTTCGTTCGCTTGCAAGGCTCCCATAATGCCCGGTAAAACGCCCAGAACGCCTATGTCAGCACAGTTGCTTAGAAGATTTGCATCGGGTGGAGTAGGGTATAAGCATCGATAATTGGGTCCATTGTTATAATTGAAAACAGAAACTTGCCCTTCAAATTTAAAAATGGATCCAAAAACAAGTGGCTTATTCACTAGAACTGCTGCATCGTTTGCTAAATATCTAGTAGGGAAATTGTCGCTACAGTCAACAATAATATCGTATTGACTAAATAAGGAGAGCGCATTTTTATCGGTCAATCTTTCTATGTAAGTTGTAAAGTTGACAAAAGGATTTAATAAAGTCAATCTCTCAGTGGCGACTGATGCTTTGTATTTTCCCATGTCATTATAATTATATAATATCTGACGTTGTAAATTACTTTGATCAACAATGTCATCATCTAAAATGCCTATTGTACCTATACCTGCGGCTGTTAGATATTGCAAAACCGGGCAGCCAAGCCCGCCGGCACCAATGATTAAGACCTTCGCCTTCTTCAATTTTAACTGACCAGCTTTGCCAATATTATCCAAGATAATGTGACGATTATATTGTTTCAATTCTTCCTGTGAGAAGGACATATGTCTTGCTTTATTTTACTAGAAATATTTTGACCAGTCTTTCCATACCACTTCATAACCCTGCGACTGAATCATTTTCTTTATTTCATTTGTTGGACGTTGGTCCGATATTTCAAATTGTTCGAGAGAGTCTGTTGCCACGGTGTATCCGCCTGGATTTGTTTTAGATTCCGCGCTAATAGAGGTGATACCCAATTTAATAATATTATTTCTAAACGTTTCTGTTTCTCTGGTTGAAATAGAAAGCTCTATGTCTTCATCCAATAATCTATAAGCGCAAATCAATTGTACCAAATCGATATCCGTCATTTCAAGTTTTGGCTGAACTTCGCCTTGATGTGGCCTCAGTCTTGGAAACGAAATTGAATATTTGGTTTTCCAGTAAGTCTTTTGCAAATATTTTAAATGCAATGCAGTAAAAAAACTATCCGTTCGCCAATCTTCTAAGCCAAACAAAGTACCTAATCCGATCTTATGAATACCTGCTTTGCCCAATCTGTCTGGTGTGTCTAAGCGATAATCGAAATTTGACTTTTTACCCTTGGGATGATGCGTTTTATATGTCGTTTTATGATAAGTTTCCTGATAAACTAAAACTGCATATAAACCCTCTGTGATCAGCATCTCATATTCTTCTTGGTCAAGTGGCTGCACTTCTATACTGATATTGGAAAACTGGGAGCGAATTAAATGGATGGCGTTTTTCAAATAATCTACACCTACTGTTTTATTGGCCTCACCTGTTACCAATAAAATATGATCATATCCCAAAGCCTTGATGTATTGTGCTTCTTTTAAAATTTCTGTTTCGGTTAAAGTTCTTCTAGGGATTTTATTTGTCATACTAAACCCACAATAGGTACATATATTCTGACATTCGTTGGAAAGGTACATAGGAATGTACATTTGTATATTATTCCCAAAACGCGTCTTGGTTAAAGCATTACTGCGTTGTGCCATCTGTTCTATAAAAGGTTTAGCAGCGGGGGAAATAAGCACTTTAAAATCCGTTAGCGAAATGTGTTCTTTGGCAAGTACATGTTGCGCATCTTTTTGGTCGAAAGAATAAATGTCGCGCTCAATATTATTCCAATTGTGTTGCTCAAATAGTGTTTTAAATGACATCTGTAAGTGGTTAAATTTCCTGTAAAAATGAAGTTAAAGGGCTGCTGGAGGCTGCTATTTGCTGTATAGGAGCAAGTTTTGCTTTGTAAGCCATTCTTCCTGCTTGAACTGCCAATTTAAAGGCCTTTGCCATTTCAATTGGTAAGTGAGAGACCGCAATCGCCGTGTTTACCAATACTGCATCGGCTCCCAATTCCATTGCATATGCGGCGTGCGAAGGTGCGCCGATACCTGCATCTACAATTACGGGTACATTACTTTGTTCGATAATGATTTCTAAAAAATCTTTCGTTTTTAGACCCTTGTTGCTGCCAATAGGCGCAGCAAGCGGCATCACGCATTGCGCGCCAACTTCTTCCAATCTTTTGCACAAAACGGGGTCAGCATGAATATAGGGCATTACTACAAAGCCGATCTTTACAAGCTCTTCGGTAGCTTTTAGGGTTTCTGTACCATCGGGTAATAAGTATCTAGGATCGGGATGAATTTCTAATTTAATCCAATTGGTTTGTAAAGCTTCTCTGGCAAGTTTTGCTGCAAAAATGGCTTCCTTAGCTGTTCTTACGCCGGAAGTGTTGGGCAATAAATGAAGTGTATTTCCTTTTAGGTGGAGCAGTAGATCGTCCGATTGATTATCGATATCCACTCTTTTTAATGCCACCGTCACCAAGTCGCTTTCAGAAGCTGCGATGGCGTTTTGCATTAACTGTGCGTTTGAAAATTTTCCCGTGCCGATAAATAATCGGGAATTGAAAATCTTGTTTTCGATAGTAAGTATATCTGTCATAAATATATTTTTGAATTGATTTTTGCAATGGCTTCGGTGGTGGAAGTCTCATTTAATATTTGATGAAATAGCGGGATATTATTAAAATCTTCAGTGATTGCGCTAGAAGCCGCTATGCCATAAACGCCTGTATTTATTAGTCCGCGAGTGTCTTTCAAGGTAATGCCACCAACGGCGATAATAGGCGTACTGCTTTGCAATGCTGAGAGAATAACTGAATAAGCTTTCAGCCCTAAAACGGGACTGAGATTTTCTTTGGTTTTGCTAAAACGAAATGGACCGAGACCTATATAATCTGGCTTTTTTTCGAGAAGTTTTTTGCAATCGTCTAGTGTATTTGCCGTGCTGCCAACTATTTGCCAACTTTCAAGATGATTTCTTGCAACTTTTGCACAGGCGTCTTCTTTACCCAGATGTATACCATCGGCTTTTGTAGCTTTAGCAATTTTGTAATAATCATTTATAATCAATCTGGTCTTAAATTGCAGTGTGATTTCACGCGCCTCTTCGGCGTACTTCAATAAGTTTTTTTCGGGTAAACTTTTTAACCGCAACTGAACTAATGTGGCACCTGCGATGCAGGCTCGTCGAATATTTTTAATATGCTCCTCTGCAGTATGTCCCTGGGAGATATAATGTAATTTAGGAATAAACATTTTGCGACTCATTTGGTGCGTTATATTGATGATTTCCCAAAAGGGAATCATTTGAATTTAGATATTGCTCGGTGTAATATTTTGCCTTTCTGCCAGCGGTTTCCAATTTTTCGCCCAGGGCAATATTACTTGCCAACGCTGATGATAAAACGCAACCACTGCCATGTTTCTCAAATGTTTTTTCGGTAAATGGGGGGAACATTAGCATTGGGTTAGCAACAAGATGCAATTCGTCCCAGCCTTTTTTATCTGCCCTATGGCCGCCTTTTAAATAAATATTTGTAAAAGAAGAGATATGCTGTATTGTATTTTCGATATCCATCGAAGGGTGGATACTTTGAATCTCTTCGTAGTTGGGTGTAATAACATAACATTGTCTCCAGATCTTATTTAATAGAAACTGATTTTCATTTAAATGAAAATCAAAATTTGCACTTGCTTTAAAAATGGGGTCGAGAACGATTTTAATATCTCGATTGATCTGATGCAATTTATCTAGAACAACCGATAATGTTTCCCATGACTCAATGATGCCGATCTTTACTACAGAGATTTCAAAACGTTCGAAAAGGATTTCAATCTGTGCAAGAATAACAGCGACGTCCGTCCAAATACATTGTTTAAAATTTATATCGTTCTGGATTGTAATGGCAGTGCAAACCGACAAGCCATACAAGCGGTGCATAGCAAAAGTTTTTATATCCGAAGTGATGCCTGCACCATTCGATGGATCGTGGCCGGCAATCGTTAATATGAAATTATTTTCTTTCATTTTGATAACGCCTCCCATTCATTTTTAATTATTTCAAAGACATCTGCGGGTGTTTCATTAGTCCAAATAGTTCCAAGAACAGCAACTCCGTGATACCCTAGCCTTTTGCATTCATAGAGATTCTCTTGAGTCACGCCGCCCAGTCCTATAACTTTTTTATCAATTAGATTTACATCGAATCTGCGTCCCGCATAACCATTCTTGGAAATAGAAGTGAATACCGGGCTTAAGAAATGATAATCAAATTTAAAGGGGCAATTTTCTATATCTGCTAATTCATGAAAAGAGGAACTGATGGTTTTATCCTTTGTTTTTAGTTGACCTAAATAAATAGTTTGCCTTTTAAAAAAATATTTTCTTTTCTTTTCGGAAAAATGAATGCCTTTTAAATCATAATCATTCATTAGTTCATGAAAATGATGCATAACTATTTTGTGGTAATATTTCTTGTCAATTCTGTTTAAATAATCGCAATACTGCACAAAGTTCTTATATGGTTTTCGCAGATGGTAACAGGTCAGACCTGCTTCAAAAAGCTGATGCAGTTTGTTTATTTCATCCTTGCTATCTTCTTCTGGTGATATAATTATAAGCATCTTTTATAAATAAACTTCTGAGCCCATTTCTTTAAATTCTTTAGATTTCTCCCTCATTCCTTTGGCGATTACTTCATTCTCGACAATATCATTTTTGGCGGCGAAATCTCGCACTTCCTGAGATATTTTCATCGAACAAAACTTAGGGCCACACATCGAGCAGAAATGTGCCAGTTTAGCACCATCAGCAGGCAAGGTTTCATCGTGATATTCTAAAGCGCGCTCCGGATCTAATCCCAAATTAAATTGATCTTGCCAACGGAATTCAAATCTTGCCAGGCTTAACGCGTTGTCTCTATGTTGCGCACCTGGATGCCCTTTGGCTAAATCCGCTGCATGCGCCGCCAATTTATAGGTGATAACGCCGGCGCGTACATCCTCTTTGTTAGGCAACCCCAAATGCTCTTTGGGCGTTACATAGCAAAGCATTGCGCAGCCAAACCAACCGATCATAGCAGCACCAATTCCCGAAGTGATATGGTCATAGCCCGGCGCAATATCTGTGGTTAAAGGGCCTAAAGTATAAAAAGGCGCTTCGTCGCATACTTCAATTTGTTTTTCCATATTCTCTTTAATCATGTGCATAGGTACGTGTCCGGGGCCTTCTATAAAACACTGGACCTCGTGCTTGCGGGTGACTTGAGTCAGCTCTCCCAAGGTTTCTAATTCTGCAAACTGGGCTTCGTCGTTGGCGTCCGCAACAGAGCCCGGCCGTAAACCGTCTCCTAATGAAATTGCTACGTCGTATCCTTTAAGTATTTCACAAATCTGTTCAAAATGTGTATATAAAAAATTTTCTTTATGGTGTGCCAGACACCATTTGGCCATAATAGAACCACCGCGCGATACAATGCCCGTAATACGTTTCGCGGTCATCGGTACATAGCGTAACAATACGCCGGCGTGTATAGTGAAATAATCGACACCTTGCTCTGCTTGTTCTATCAGCGTGTCTCTAAAAATTTCCCAGGTAAGATCTTCGGCAATACCGTTTACTTTTTCTAAGGCCTGATAAATGGGGACCGTTCCCACTGGAATGGGCGAGTTGCGGATAATCCATTCACGCGTTTCATGTATATTTTGGCCAGTTGATAAATCCATAATATTATCTGCACCCCAACGACAAGCCCAAACCGCTTTTTCAACTTCTTCTTCAATGGATGAAGTGGTTGTCGAATTGCCGATATTCGCATTAATTTTTACTAAAAAATTCCTACCCAAAATCATTGGTTCGGCTTCCGGATGATTAATGTTAGAAGGTATTACGGCTCGACCTCTTTCCACTTCAGACCGTACAAATTCCGCTGTAATTTTTTCAGGGATAGCTGCACCAAAATGCTCGCCTTTGTGTTGCTTTCGTATTTCTGTCATGTCATCTATGCGCTGATTTTCGCGAATAGCAACGTATTCCATCTCCGGCGTGATAATACCCTTTTTTGCATAATGCAACTGCGTTACATTCTGCCCTTTTTTTGCAAGTAGTGGCATTTTTACGTGCGGGAAACGCATGTGGTTTAGGCTTGAATCTTTTAAGCGTTGATTACAATATTCCGAAGTAAATCTTTCTAATTGCTGAACATTACCACGATCCCAAATCCATTGTTCCCGCAGTCTTTCCAAACCTTTGTGAACACTTATTTTTTTTGTAGGATCCGTATAGGGTCCCGATGTGTCATAAACGGTTACGGGTTCGTTTGGCGTCGATTTTCCGGAGAAAGTATCTTTGGTGTCACTTAAATAAATCTCACGCATCGCTACGCGTATTTTCGGATGTATTTTGCCTTGTATGTATACCTTTTTAGAATTGGGAAAAGGCTTCCTTGTAATTTTTTCTTCCTTAGGTGCAGTGTCTTTATTCTTCATTTTTTTAATATCTTATATTTAAGAGTTCATATTTATAGCCATCAACCGCCTTGAGTAGCTTGTATCATTAATACTTTGTCGTTTTCTGCCAATGTATAAAACTGCCATTGGCTTTGCCCAATAATGTTGTCGTTGATTGCGATGGCAATACCACCGGTAGGCAGGTTTACCTGTTCTAGTAATTGAAGAAGGTTGCAATTGTTAGTTATTGCTAATGGTCTTTCATTAACCCAAATGTTAATCATATACAGAATAATTTATCATTAAACTGTAAACAATAAAGGACACGAGAAAAATCGCTTTGAATTAAAAGTAATGCCGGAGCTACTCTGTGGAAAGTAATGTAAATACATGTTTCAATGTATTTTTCAACTTTTCCCTTCGATGGTACTAACCATATCAGGTTCAAAGGGTTTTTCTCAGTTCTAAAAAATAGAACACCCCTAAAGCTTACTAGGTAAAGATAGGAAGAATTAGTTTTTTACTAAAATTAATTTTTTAAGGCCTTCAATATTTTGACATAATTTTTTTTTATTGTGGTTACGCGCATTTTTTGATGTATTCAGATAATTCAAAATTTGAGATCAGATATTACATGAGTTCCCTATTATCTATAAAAGAAACGGAAAGTCCTAAATTATGTAAAGATTTACCTAAGATCGGTTATGCATAGCTGAATATTATGTAAAGTAATAGCTATAAACTACAGGATAAGTCAGGTTCTGGATCAATTTATTTTGCATAATCGTAATTTGTTTTTTTTAATGATCGCAATGTTGTAATCATTGAAAAAAATTACGATGACAAAGATTCATTCGACTTTCACACAACTCATTTTCGACACCCGATAAGTGTTGAAAAACAAACTGCTTAGAACTCCAAATACAGTGACTTGGTATCGTATTTACTGGCGACGAATGTATCCCGAGTTATTTGGTCAAGGCATTGTTGAGTTTACTTAATTTTCCGTTCATTTGAGATATGGTTACTTGCCTCTCCAATTATTTCCATCTAGTTTATGCATGCGAAA
>NZ_JBNQGD010000328.1:0-12401 GCF_050436765.1 Arachidicoccus sp.
AAGACGTTAGACCTTTATAGAGGTTGCCTTTACCAAAGGCAACCTCTTATTCTTTTTGAGATATAAATTTTTAGATACTATCAAATAATTTTATTCTTCATTCAATCGTTTCAGTAAAGTTTTACAATTTATATTGAACAGAAAATCCTACAAATGAACAATTCTACTTTATCCAAGATAATAATATTTATAGTTACGCTATTTCCGATAGTGGCTTTAGCGCAATATCCTATTATACCTCCCGCGGTACAGGCTGTTTCTGATTCGGCTTTGGCTGTGGAACAAGCTTATTCCGATGCTGCTTGGCAAAAGGCATTACCCATTATTCAAAAAGATGAAAAAGAGGGAAAGCCCTATATTCCATGGGCAGCAAAACCATCTGATTTGCCTCAGGCAAAAATTCCCGCTTTTCCGGGTGCAGAAGGTGGTGGTGCGTATTCTTTTGGTGGAAGAGGGGGTAAGGTTTATGAAGTTACAAGTCTTGCGGATAGGGGACCCGGTACGCTAAGATGGGCTTGTGAACAAGGCGGTCCTAGAATTGTTGTGTTTAATGTAGCGGGTATTATTCATTTGAAAAGCCCTATCATTGTCAGGGCTCCTTATATCACAATTGAAGGGCAGAGTGCTCCAGGTGATGGTATTTGCGTAGCCGGTGAGTCTGTTTGGATAAACACACATGACGTTGTTATTAGATTTATGCGTTTCCGCAGAGGTGCGACAAATGTAGGTCGTAGAGACGATGCTGTGGGTGGGAATCCGGTTGGTAATATTATGATAGATCACGTTTCTGCTACTTGGGGGCTGGATGAGAATATGTCTATTTATCGACATGTTTACGACAGGGGAACTAAAAAACAAGAAAAATTACCTACGGTAAATGTTACAATTCAAAATTCGATTTTTGCTGAAGGTTTAGATACGTATAACCATGCTTTTGGTAGTACTATAGGGGGATTAAACAGCACTTTTATGCGCAATTTGTGGGCAAATAATGTTGCCAGAAACCCATCCGTTGGTATGTATGGTGATTTTGGCTTTGTAAACAATGTTATCTTTAATTGGTGGAACAGAAGCGCAGACGGAGGAGACAATAATTCGTTTTTTAATTTTATTAATAATTATTACAAACCAGGTCCTATTACGCCTAAAAATAAACCTATTTCTCATAGAATATTAAAACCAGAATCTGGTCGTTCGCCAGCAACAAGAGGTGTGTATGGCAAAGCCTATGTACATGGAAATATTATGGAAGGTAATGCAGCGGTGACCGAAGATAACTGGAATGGTGGTGTTGAAATTGAAGATATGGATAATGCGGGAAAATATACCAACAGTATTCGCGTCGACAAACCATTCCCATTAAGTGGCCATGTGAAAATTATTACGGCTAAAGAAGCCTATAATTATGTTTTAGATAATGTAGGGGCCGTTTTACCTACCCGTGATCCCGTGGATTCGAGAATTATAAGAGAAGTTAGAACCGGGAAGATTGAATATGTAAAAAATGGGAAATCTGGTGTTACACCCTATATCAAGAGAAGATTGCCGGCAGATTCTTATAAAGAAGGAATTATAAGTGACATTAGTCAAGTGGGCGGTTATCCAACTTATAAAGGGAAGTCATATAAAGATTCAGACCAAGACGGTATGCCAGATAAATATGAGAGAGCACATGGCTTTAACCCGCACAATGCTTCGGATGCATCGGCTTATGCTAAAGACGGAAGCGGTTATACCAACATCGAAGAATATCTAAATGGTATTGTTCCGATGAAAATAGTTCAGCCGCAACAATAAAACTTATTAAAGAATTAGGCTAAAATTAGAAAATGAAAAGGCAGCAAAATACTAAACAAACCAAAAATATTTCATTGACCAAATTTTGTAAAACATTTTTGATTGGTTGTATCCTATTAGGTTGTGTTATTCCAACAGCTTTCGGACAAAAGAAGAAAAAAAAGATAATTATTCCTCCTGTCTACGAGGCTAAAGGTGGAAATTTAATATACAAACCGGATTCACTGGGAAATAGGATTGTAGATTTTTCTTATTGTGGTTATATGGCTTCCGAAAAACCAATTCCAACTGTACCGGTGGAGATAGTAGTGCCTTTGAAACCGGGAGATGCAACTTGGCGTATTCAGTCTGCATTGGATTATGTTGGTAAACTCCAGGCTAATAAGGATGGTTTTAAAGGTGCTGTGCTTTTGCAAAAAGGTATTTATCATATTTCGGGTACTTTGAAAATGAACTACTCGGGTGTCGTTTTGAGGGGGAGCGGAATGGGAAAAGAGGGTACCATACTTTCTGCTGATGGCACAGACAGGGCTACGTTGATAATTGTTTCGGGATTGAAGGATAAGAAAGTAGAAGCTTCTCAACCTATTATGGAGACTTATGTTCCCGTAAATGCAACAAAAGTTACTGTTGCTAATAATATAGGTGATTTTACTATAGGAGATAATGTGCTTATCCATAGACCTTGCACTGATAACTGGATTGATGTAATGGGTACAAGATCTTTTGGCGGTGGACTTTCTGCTCTAGGTTGGAAAGGTGATCAGTTAGATATTTATTGGGATAGGAAAATTGTGGGCAAAGATGGAGACTCGCTTGTTTTAGATGCGCCGCTTACTATCGCACTAGATAAAAAGTACGGAGGTGGAACCATTGCAAAATACGTATGGCCGGGTCGTATAAAGCAAGTCGGAATTGAGAATTTAAGTTGTGTTTCTACCTATGATAAATCAAATCCAAAAGATGAAGCACATCGCTGGATGGCTATCACCATGAACAATATGGAAGATGGTTGGGTAAGAAGAATTCAATTTGAACATTTTGCCGGTTCGGCAGTTGATGTGTTGCCCAATGCTAAAAGAATAACGGTTGAAGATTGTAAATCATTAGATCCCATTTCTGAAATTGGTGGGCAAAGAAGGTATACCTTCTGGACTTCCGGACAGCAAACCCTATTTCAAAGACTCTATAGCGAACATGGCTATCATGATTTTGCAGTTGGCTATTGTGCTCCGGGGCCGAACGCTTTTGTGCAATGCCAGTCTTATGAATCTTTAAGTTATAGTGGTGCTATCAGCGCTTTAACTTCGGGCGTTTTATTTGACGTCATACGATTAGACGGGCAAGCGCTTAGTTACAAAAATTTGGGACAAGATGAGCAAGGTGCAGGTTGGAATACTTTAAACAGTGTCTTTTGGAATACTTTCGCAGGAAGAGTTGATTGTTACAAACCGCCCACCGCTGAGAATTATGCATTTGGTACATGGGCTCAGTTTCAAGGTGACGGATATTGGGCCGAATCAAATAATTGGATTACACCAAGAAGCTTCTTTTATGCACAGCTTCAACAAAGGCTGCATAAAAATATTGATAGACAAGCTATTTTGTTGCCCGTTGAAAGCGAGGCCAGCAGTAGCCCAACCGTAGAACAAGCCGCGGCTTTAACAGCCGAAGCTTATAAGCCGGCGATTACTATATCTGATTGGATCGATCATATTACCGCCACCTATCCAATTTCATTGAACACTAATAATGCTAAGATTATTGATAAAATCGGCTTAGAAAAGCAATTAGTTATCACTAAGGCGCCATCAATGGTCTTGTTAAATGGTTGGCTTACGCGTGGCGGAAAAATATTAACCGGCAAACGTGATTATGCACCATGGTGGAATGGATCTTTGAAGCCGGATTGGTTAAAAACAGCTGTTCCCGCCATTACGCGTTTTGTTCCCGGAAGAATTGGTACAGGTTTTACAGACGATTTGGATTCAGTGACCGATAGAATGAAAAGGAATAATGTAGAAATAATGGAACAGAATTATGCTTTGTGGTATGATCGTAGAAGAGATGATCACGAACGCATTCGAAGGATTGATGGAGATGTATGGGCTCCATTTTATGAATTGCCTTTTGCAAGAACCGGTATTGGTGCTGCTTGGGACGGCTTGAGTAAATATGATTTAACCAAGTATAATAAATGGTATTGGAGTCGGTTGAAACAATTTGCTGATTTGGCAGACGAGAAGGGTTTGGTGCTTATTCATCACAATTATTTTCAACATAATATTATTGAGGCGGGTGCACATTATGTAGATTTTACATGGAGGCCGGTTAATAATATTAACAACACTGGCTTCCCAGAACCTATCCATTTTGCGGGAGATAAGCGGTTGTTTATGGCCGATCAGTTTTATAACGTGAACAATCCTGTGAGAAGAAAATTACATCAAGCATTTATCGACCAGTGTTTGAATAATTTTAAAGATAATTCAGGCGTGATTCAGTTTATATGTGAGGAATATACGGGCCCTCTAAGCTTTGTTCAATTCTGGTTGGATACTATTTTAGAATGGGAAAAGAGCACAGGGCATAAAGAAACCATCGGTTTGAGTACCACCAAAGACGTACAGGATGGTATCTTAAAGGATGCCAATAGGGCAAAAGCCATCAGTGTCATAGATATTCGTTATTGGTATTACCAGGCCGACGGAACGACTTATGCTCCTCTGGGTGGAAAGAGTTTGGCGCCAAGACAATGGGCAAGACAGCTTAAACCGAAAAGCACTTCTTTCCAGCAAGTATACAGAGCTGTAAGAGAGTACAAAGATAAATATCCTTCAAAAGTAGTAATGTATTCTGCTGAAGGCTATAATACTTATGGTTGGGCGTCCTTTATTGCCGGAGGCTCTTTAGCTCCGTTACCCCAAGCATTGCCGGTTGAATTTTTGAAGGATGCTGCGCAAATGCATCCTATTGATTTGCGGGGCAAGCCAAATAATCAGTGGGCTTTGGAGGGGAAGAATGGAATGATTGTTTATAGCGAAGGTAACAAACCTGTTGCTTTGGGTTCAACTGACGTTAAAGGAAATTATTCTTTGAAATGGATTGATGCCAGAACGGGTATGCAGATTGGAAATACAGAAAATATCCAAGGCGCAAAAGATCTGAATGTAAAGTGTAATGCAGATATTTCCGGGCCTGTTGTATTATGGTTAAGTAATAGTAAATAATGAGTATGCTACAAAAGAAAGAAATGGTTGCTGTTTTATTGAGCGTTTTTTTATTATTGAGCTGTAGCTCCAAACTAAATAATGAAACGGGCCTTTTAAAGATCTCAGATAATCACCGATTTTTTGAGACCCAAAATCATCATCCCTTCTTTTGGCAGGGAGATACGGGTTGGCTTTTGTTTAGTAAATTGAACCATAAAGATGCACAGCTTTATTTAGAAGATAGACAAAAAAAGGGCTTCAATGTCATACAGGTTATGGTGATTCATAGCCTAGGTGAAACGGATGTGTATGGTGATCCGGCATTGATCAATCATGATTTAAGTAAACCTAATTTAAAAGTAAGTGGAAATGCCGACGGCAATTATTGGCAAAATATGGATTATGTAATAGATTTAGCTGCAAAGCATGATATTTATATTGCTTTGGTTCCCGTTTGGGGTTCAGTGGTGAAATCTGGAAAAGTTTCAGTTGCGCAAGCCAAATCTTATGCCACTTTCTTGGCCAATAGGTATAAAAATAAATCCAACGTCATTTGGATGAATGGTGGGGATATTCCAGGAAGCGATTCTGCAGATATTTGGCAAACGATTGGTGAAACTATTCATCAAATTTGCCCGGAACAATTGATAACTTTTCATCCAAGAGGAAGAACACAATCTTCGACTTGGTTTCAACGAGCAGACTGGCTAAGTTTTAATTGCTTTCAATCCGGACATCGAAATTACCTTCAGGATACTTCTGCCGGAGAGTTACATTATGGAGAAGATAACTATAAATACGTTATCAGTGACTACGCTAAAATGCCGGTAAAGCCAACATTAGATGCAGAACCTTCTTACGAAAATATACCACAAGGTTTGCACGATACGACACAACCTAAATGGAAATCTGCTGATGTCAGACGCTATGCTTATTGGTCTGTATTTGCCGGTGCGGCCGGGTTTACTTATGGAGACAATTCTGTAATGCAATTCCATAAAAGTGGAGATGCTGTTGGTGCTTATGGTGCAACTGCTGATTGGAAAACTGCCATTAATGACACAGGTGCATCGCAAATGATTTACCTGAAAAAATTGATGCTTAGCCGAGACTATTTAAGCAGGGTTCCAGACGAGTCTATTGTGGTAAATCAAGGAACAAAATATAATTACTTGGCGGCTACACGAGGAAAAGACTACGTGTTTGTCTATGATTTTACAGGGGAAAATTTTTCGCTTAATTTAAAAAACTTTAATTACGAGAACTTGAAAACGACCTGGTACAATCCGCGCAACGGCAAGAGCCAAGAGACTCATCATCTAAGAAACCATGGAATTATTCAATTTGATCCGCCGGGACTAACTGCGGATGGAAATGATTGGGTATTGGTCATTGACGCTGTATAGAATAGAATTCAAATAACATTTTTTCCGGGTTTATTTGGTTTAGTTGGGTATGATTTGATCTAGTCATGCTCAATTTTCTTGAAAAGAATCATTTAACCCAAATTATGATAATTTTATACAATTTTATGCAAATTTACGAAAACTTATATTCAGATATAAATGTAAATTTGACCTATGAATTTTATTAATGACTTACCAAATTAATTGTTACAAATATTTTCGGTAATTCAGAAGACTTTGTGAATACTTGTTTTTGCTATAAATTAATAATGAACGTTCGTTTTTTGGTTATTAAATAATTGTCATCCTTACTTATCCCTCAATTTGGATATTGTAATTTATATAAGACGGATTTTGGATCTATAAATTGAAATTCTTAATCATTTTAATTAAACTAAATGCACCCATACGAAAAAAGATTGCACTCGTCTTCATTGGAGTGCATGCATTTATCACCAAATCAAAAAAGGAAATTTATGTACATCAAACTCTTGCAAAAAATGTCGGGAGCAATGCTTCTGGTATTATTGTCCTGCGGCGTGCTGCTCGCACAGGAAAGAACGATTAATGGAGTTGTAGTTGACAATGTCAGCGGGCAGCAACTTCCAGGGGCTGTAATTAGTGTTAAAGGTAAACCTAGCAACGTTAGCGCAGATGCTCACGGTGGATTTTCTATCAAGGTTTTGCCTTCAGATTCTGTAATTGTAGTAACTTATATTGGGTATAAAAGAGCATTTGTAAATGTAGTAGGACTAAATTCTGTTACTGTAAAAATGACTTCCGAGGACAAGGACTTATCTGATGTCGTAGTAGTAGGATATGGTACGCAAAGCAAAAGGGATATTACTGGATCAATGGCTACTGTTAATTTAAAACAAATAGCGGATATTCCTGCTGCTTCTATTTCCGAATTATTAAGAGGGCAGATACCTGGATTACACGTGACAGGTGGCAGTCAGCGGCCTGGTGATTTAGCGACGTTAGATGTCAGGCAACAGTTTAATTTTGGAAAGATGGCGGCACAACTTCCCCGATAATTGTTATTGACGACGTCATTCAAGTTGATCCTGCGACAGGCAAACCATCGCAAAATGCATTTAATAATTTGGATTTATCCGAGGTTAAAAGTATAACAGTGGTGCGGGATGCGGCTGCAGCCATCTATGGGGCACGCGGCTCGCAAGGAGCAATTATCATCACTACAAAGAGAGGAAGTGTTGGTGCACCACGTATTTCTTATAATGCCAAATTTGAAAGAAATGATGCTGTAAGCCAAGGAAAAGTGATGAATGCTAGACAGTTTGGGGAATATTCGAATAAATTTAATATTGCAGGTGGGCATACAGATCCTAAATATCTGTTTTCTGACGACGAACTAAATAGTATGGATTCTTTAAATTATGATTGGTTGGGGAATGCATGGAGTCCGGCTTATAATATGCAACATTCTTTGGATGTAAGTGGAGGTACAGAGAAAGCCACTTATTTTACCGGAGCTTCTTATTATACCCAAGGTGCTAATTTGGGATCCCAGAATTTTAATCGCTGGACCTATAGGGCTGGAACGGATGTGAAAGTAATCAGTGGGCTAAATTTAGGTGCCACAATAGCGGCTAACAATACAGATATTGCAAAATCATTCTCTAAAATCAATTTTAGTGATGGATATGCAGTTGGTGGTGAACAAAATGATTACAGCGTCTTGCTGCATATGCCTAAATATATTCCTTGGGAATATAATATTAATGGTGTAAATCAGTATCTATCACCGCCATTGGGTGCGAATAAAACGGGAAGTGCAAAGGGTAACAATTCCTTAAGTAACTGGAATTACTATGCCTTATTAAATAATGGCTCACAAACAGTTAATAAAAGCTTTAATTATAACGTTAATATTTCATTAACGTACGCTGTGCCTTACGTTCCAGGACTAGCGTTTAAATTAAATTATGGGTTGTCTCAACAATCGTCCAATACGGAACAAGATATGTTTCCGATATTATTGTATCAAGATGCTAATATTATAAATGCTGGGACACATTTATTTTCCGAATTGGGTTCAACGGATTCCAAGTGGAAAGGAACACTTAATACATCCAACTCCCGTGTAACTTACGATAACACCACGTCAAAAAATGAGCAATCCAACTTTTTTGTTACTTATGATAAGCAAATTGGAGACCATAGCATTTCTGCTATGGCTTCAGTAGAAAAAGCAACAAATAGTGAAGATGATAGGTATCAGATATATGATAATCCCATGCCAGATGTCTATAATGGAACTTCGGTATCGGCTGGAACCTTAAATACATCAAATACGATTACTTACAAATATGCAGGAGGGGCACTATCCTATCTGGGTCGTTTAAACTATAATTATAAAAGCAAATACCTCTTACAGTTTGTTTTTCGTACAGACGCATCAACTATTTTTGCACCTGAAAATTATTGGGGTTTCTTCCCGGCTATTTCTGCAGGTTGGGTATTGTCGGATGAGAAATTTTTTAAAGATAACATTTCCTGGATAAACTTCTTCAAAATACGTGCAGATCTCGGCCGCACCGGCAACAGCAATATAAATCCTTGGCATTGGCTGCAAGTATATACTGCAGCTGCGGATAAAGGTTTCGGTTTTGGTAGCAATGGTGGAAACTATGTAACTGGCTTTACCCCTGGAGTTACACCTAATAGAAATGTAAAATGGGATCGTACTTTACAAAGGAACTTTGGATTAGATATGTCCTTTTTAGATAGCCGGCTTTCTGTGTCATTTGATCAATATTTTAACTCGGGTAGAAACTTGTTACAGGTTATGTCAGGCGCCATTAATACACCCATATCCGTAGGGGGTGCCTTTGCTGAGCAAAACTATACTAATCTCAATTCTTGGGGTTCGGAACTTTCTATTAATTGGAGAGATCATGTAGGAAACTTTACCTATTCTGTTGGCATTAATTCTGGCACAAGTAATTATAAAACGGTTAAATATTTTGACCTGCCGTTTGATTACCCTTCTATAACAACAACCGAAATGGCCGTAGGGAATGGCCGTTATTCACCGGTTTGGGGATTTAAGACTTGGAAACAAACTTCCGGTCACGATGGTATACTACGCACCGATGCTGATATAGATAATTATTGGAATTATTTAACGCAAAATGCTGCAAATTCTGGTGTAGCGGGTGCTGCTCCCAACTTTCTAGGCATTACTTCAGAGTCTGGCTTGAAAAAAGGTATGTTGGTGTATAATGATGTTGCAGGTGCATTAAATGCAGATGGTAAAACAATTGCCGGACCTGATGGGACTATTCAACAGGATGAAGATTATGTAAAATTAAAGAAGTCAAACAGAACTTATGGCTTTACCTCAAATATAAACTTAGGTTGGAAAGGCATCTCATTGATTACGCAAATTTCTGTAGGTTGGGGTGGTGCTCGACGTTTAGATTATATAAAACAAGGAACTTCTAGTTCGAACGCTACTTGGTCTCAGCCTATATATTTGACTGATATGTACGATTCAGCCACGAATCCGAATGGCAAATACCCCAATATAGCTTACTATGATGCATTTGGTGGCACGAATTCGGACTTTTTTATGTTGCCAACATTTAGTGCGGTTATTCGCAGTTTAAGTATAGGTTATACTTTACCCGCAACTTTTGTTAAGAAAGCAGGAATTCAAAGTGTCCGAGTATATCTTTCAGGAAATAATCTTTGGTATTTAAATAATCCCTATCCGGATAAATACCGAAATATGTATGATGCGCCAAATGTTGCATATCCCACATTACGAACATGGGCACTCGGACTTAATATAGGTTTTTAAAAATTATTTTCAAACATTTGATTATTTCAACATTATTATGAAAAATAAAATATTCTTTTTACTACTATCTATAATTCTGCTAGGTTCAGCAGGGTGCAGTAAAAAATTTCTGGAAAATACGAAAGACTATAACCAGTATGGCGAAGACCAGGTTTTTTCCAACGAAACGTTGGCTGGGTGGTATATTGACAGGGTCTATAACTATTTCTTTGTAAGTTATACAAACCCTTTACAACAAGTAGTGGGCTTATACAATACAAACAGATCCAACATGACGGAAGAGTTGGGTGGTACCGTTATTAATTATACAGACCCAAACAAAACTTTGCAATTTGCTTCAGACGCGGATGGGTACTATGGTACAACGTCATCCAGTACTACAAATAATCCATATACGCGCATCCGCTTTTGCAACGACATCATAGAAAAGATGGATGAACCGTTAACAGCCAATCTATCAGCTTCCTTCCGTGCAACGGCAAAAGGCCAGATGTATTTTTTGAGGGCCTGGCAATATTTTGATTTAGTAAGGGTATATGGAGGTGTACCCATTGTTACCACTGTACAAAATAATAGTACAACTGATCCGTCCATACAAATACCACGTGCCAAATCATCCGATTGTTTTGCGCAAATTGTGAAGGATTTAGATTCTGCAGCGGCTTTACTTCCGATGACTTGGAGTTCCCCCAGTACGAATTACGGCAGACTTACTGCTGCAGGTGCGTTGGCCATGAAGAGCCGTGTGCTTTTAACAGCGGCGAGCCCCCTGTTTAATACGGATTGGGATAATCCAGGCAATGCAAAATGGAAAGCTGCTTTACAAGCGAGTTTAGATGCAGAAACTCAGCTGACAGCCGCAGGTTACGGTTTATATGGATCAAGTGCAAAAGATTGGGCTTCTATGACTAATCAAGGGAACTCTAAATTCAATCCGGAAGCGCTTATCGTTTTTCAATTTAGTACGACAAATACTAAATCTGTGGGAGTTAATAATACTTGGGAAAATTCTATAAGACCAATCGATTATGGTGGTTCGGGGAATGGTATTTCTGCTACGAAACAAATGCTCGATTTATTTCCAATGGCCAATGGCTCGCGTCCAACAGCAGCTAACGGTTATATAGATACTTTCTTCTTCGCAAATAGAGACCCACGTTTTTACAAGACTTTTGAATTTTCGGGTGAAAAATGGGGTATCAAAGGCAATGCTAATAAATCCACCTGGTTTTATAGGTGGAAGCCAAGTGCAACCGGCAAACCAGTTTACTATGGTGATAACCAAACCAATAGTCCTGCTATCGTTCGGAAAATGTCAGATTCCAATGCCGATAGTACTGGTTACGCTTATTCCGGCACCAATATCTTTGAATACCGATATGCTGAGTTAATATTAAATATTGCAGAATGTTATGCCGCAACAGGAGATATTAATGACGCAGTTAAATATTTGGGCAAAATACGCGCAAGAGTGGGCATACCATCGGCTAATAATTATGGGATAGGAACGCCGGCAACTAAATATGAAGCAATAAATGATTGTTTATATGAACGCCGTGTGGAGTTGGCTTACGAAGGAAAGCGTTTCTGGGATATCCAACGTTGGATGTTGTACGACAATACCCCAAAAAGTGGAAACTCTGTTCAAAAATTAGGTCTTACTCCTATCAATGGTACTGCTCGTAATGGCTATTATTGGCAGGCGCAAAATTACACAAGTAAAGATCCGTTGACTGATTCTGTTAGAAATAGCATTCTTATTGATCCCGACGCAGCTGATTTTAATGCGCAGATTGCCGCATTAGAAGATGTTTATAGAAAGAATTTTGTCATGACTCCATTAGATCAGGCTTGGGATCAAGTAAGTGGCACACCTGTTAATATATTATTCCGCCCTAATTATTATTTGTCTGGTCTTAATTCTTCTGTACTAAGTTTGGATCCTTGGATTACTCAAACCGAGGGATGGTTAGACTATTCGGGCGGGGCAGGTACCTATGATTACCAACAATAAAGTGGTTTTGGTCGATAATTTATAAAGATAGAGGATGCTTTTTTAATTGATCAAACAAAAATGAGTATAAGTTTTGTGTCTTTGCTTACTTGCCTAGAAAAGTTGACTTTAGATTTATAAAAACAGTTTCAAATTATTAGAAA
>NZ_JBNQGD010000329.1:0-19212 GCF_050436765.1 Arachidicoccus sp.
CAACGATCGCCTTCAAAGGCCAATTCAAGCGCAGATGAATTTACCAGATAGTTTTCCATGTTTAATTCTAAACTGTCTTGACTACTGGCATTTAAAAACTGTCTTGGGAGACTTGTCGTATCATAATACTTGGATGAATCAATTACCTCTAAAGGCAAACTCACTCTCCCATTAATTCCATTATTTCTATACCAAGGAGACCTGAAAGAAGGAAAATCTCCAAACCTCGAATCAAAATCAAAAGGCGCACCAAAACTCTGCTCAATATTCGTTACATCTCTTGAATCATGTGCAGCATTCAAATGCTCCGGGTCTAATGCTTGTTTAAGTCCCCAATTTAAAAATCCATAAGCCAATTCTGTTCGTCCGGATCTTATAGCTGCTTCCGCAAAATGAAAATGCAAAGTCGCAGCCCGATAAAGTATCCACTTGTCGTTTGTGGCAAATGGCAGCAGCGGACTATAATTTGAGACAAACTTATTCACTACTGGTTGCCCCCCAACCATTTTATAGGATGCCCCTTCGCCTCTAAAGTCACCTGGTGTATTATCTGTTCTTGTTTGTGCGGTCCAACTATTCATTACCAGCTGAGAGGGCTTTAATAAATAACCGCCCGCAGAAGGATAAAACAATTTTATAAAAGGATTTTTAGGACTGAAATTTTGATCAAAAGGCAAGTCCCACATTATTTCGTAATTAGAATATCTTTCTCCATAAGGTTGTGTAAAAATATTTGACCAAAGTGCTCCATTGATATTTGCTGTATAGGCAACTTTATAAGTTTCATACCACTGTTCACTATTCATTGCCGGATAAAGTATGTCTGCATAATTCATCATATAATGATAATTGGTGGCAGCCTGTACATAGTCCCCTTTCCATAAATAAAGATCGCCTAGTAAACATTTTATAGGAATAAAAAACTTATCCGTAGCATAGCCATCCACGGTGGTCAACAAAGAAGTTCCCGCAGGAAAAGGGGTCTTATAAGGAAGAGACTCCGTAAATTGTACAAGAGAATCTATCAACTGATCGAAACCAATTCTTGGGTAATTGGATTGATTTTTAAGATCATCCACATTTTCTAAAGGAGTAGTAACATAAGGAATAGTTCCGAACTGAATGCCCAATTGAAGATATAACCAGGAACGAATAGCTCCCACAGCAGAATATCTAAGATCAAAATCAGCTTGCGTCATTCTATTATCTTGCAACATCAATTTAAAATTCTTCAAAGCATCATTGCAATTCATGATCACCGCGTAAAACGGCCTCGGATCGGAATACGGATTGTCTTGAGAAACGCTTTCTGTATTTATTTCATTTAAGTATTTATCTGCGTTAGGTGTTACATCCATTAAATCACCTCTTAGTTCATTTAGAATGATATACTTATCTGAAAGCCCCATCACCTGTCCGTATATACCAATAATAGCGGCATCAGCATCATTAACATCCCGATAGACCTGGGACTTGTCTATTACAGATTGTGGTAGCTTATCAAATGTCTTATTGCAAGAATAAAAGACTAAGCTCAATATCGACAAAGCAGCCACTTGTCCCATCTTTTTTATAATACCTATTTTCATCCCCATCTCTTTTATTTTTATAAGTTGTATACTTAATATTTCTATTAGAATCCCAATCTAATGCCTAATTGTACTGTCCGGTAAATTGGTTCCAGTCCTAAATCGACGCCTTGACCAAAAACACTATTGGTCGCGCTAAATTCAGGATCGTAACCTAAGTATTTCGTCCAGGTAATCAAATTGTTTCCAGTAGCATAAATCTTTACATATTTCAACGCGCTGGCTTTTACAGGCAAGTTGTACGTAAGCGTTAATGTCCTTAGCCTCAAATAAGATCCATCTTCTATCCATCTGTCTGAGAACCTCGCATTACCAGCCGGATCACCCCAGGCAGCTCTTGGCATGTCTGTAATTTGGCCATCAGATCTCCATCTATTTTCTACCGCCAGTGATTGGTTGTTATAGCCTGACATAGATTCTAATTGTGCCCTTGTATAATTATAAATGTCGTTGCCTTGACTAAAGGTGAACAAGGCATCTAAAGTCCACCTCTTTAAAGACAATGTATTAGAAAACCCACCAACAAATTTTGGATTAGGATCACCAATAACCTGCCGGTCCTGATCGTTTATGATATGATCACCATTTACATCAACAAAGCGAACATCTCCCCCCTGAAAAGCGTGCATTGTACCGTCACTATTCTCGTACTGCAAGCCGGACGCTTGTGCTGCCGCTTCGGTGGCAAACACGCCATTTGTCTTATATCCATAAAACAGATTGGCCGCGTGTCCTCTTTCAGTCAAATAAGTAGCACCCGCAAAAGAAGTGGTTTGGCTTCCATTAGGGAATTTATATATTTTGTTTTTGTTGGTAGAGACATTCAATCCCATATCCCATTTTAAGCCTTTATTGATAATTCTCCCATCAATAGTTATTTCCACTCCATCATTGCCCATCGTACTATTATTGGCAATCATATAATTTAATCCAGACGCAGTCGATATGGGTTGTATCGTAATCATATTATAGGTCTTATTATGATATAGATCCACACTCAGATTTAATCGTTCATGTAGAAAAGAGGCGTCTAACCCAAGATTTAATTTATCTACACTTTCCCATTCCAACTCTGGATTACCTATATTGCCGCGCACCAATCCTTCCATTCCTAATAGGTTTTGCGAAACATAATATTGTCTGGCAGTATAGTTGCCGATATCATCATTACCCACTCTGTTATAACTTGCGCGTAATTTCAAATTCTCTACAAACTTAACATTAGAGAAAAAGTTCTCTGAGCTCATCAGCCAACCAAGTGCCAGGGAAGGATTGAGCGCAAACTTGTTATTTCCAATTGCAAAACCGTCGGGCGCTTGTTTCCCAAAACGAGAGGAGCCATCAGAGGATAAATTAAAAGAAGCAAAATATTTATCCTGAAAAGAATAACCCGCGTGTAAATAGGTATTTAACCAATTCCACTTACCAATATCGCCGCCCACACTTCTTAGAGATGCAACACCCATTCCTACGCTTACAAATTCATCAGTGGCAGAATTATAACCCAGACCATATTCGTTTTCACTTTTATTGTCTTCATACCTGAACCCTGCGTCGATATTTAATTGATGCTTTAAATTAAATGTGTGCTGGTAACTTAATTTCGTATCGTTATATAACGATTAAAAACGTTCTAAATTACTGCCCGATCTGTTATTAGCAACGGCAGTACTCAATGTATCAGGAACCACCCCCGATTGAGGAATAAAAAAGTCTTCCTGTACTTTATCAAATGTGCTACCGAGTATTGTTTGAAGGCTTAGTGAATTATTAAATTGATAATTAAATTTGACAGATCCTGTAAATCTATAATTTTTGTTTGCCCCTTGCATATTTTGACTAATTGCGACAGGATTAGACAAATTAAATACATCGTAGTCCGCTAAATTCGGAGAAACCTTACCATCGTCACCCACTACATGTATAGGTAGAAATGGCGATTTGGCCAAACTTAATGAAAGCGGACTAAGCGGATTTTCACCTCCTTGCATCTGAAGATTTTCCTGATTGGATATAAGCGCCAGATTAACAGCAGCAGTCAATCTCTTTGATAAATTCAGATCACCATTAAACCGCACTTGGAACCTGGTTAAGTCGGTATTATCTAAAACACCTTGGCTTTTTAAATAACCGAGAGACAATCCATATTTAGCAATATTATCCCCGCCCGTAACTTTTAAATAATAATTGTTGTCGAAACTATTTTTCATTACGGCATTCTGCCAATTGGTATTATAATGATATCTATAATAATTTGTAGAACCTGGATTATCATTCATGTAAGGTTCTCTTTGAATTTCATCCTGCGTCATGCCCGTGCTTTTCAGCAAAGCAGACAAATAAGTTCTATAATCATCCGCCTGCATTACAGGCAGATCTGAGGGTCGGCTATTAAATCCGCCATAGGCTGCAAAATCTATTCTAGTGGCCAGTTCCTGCGCCCGCGCCGTAGTTATTAATATCACACCATTTGCCCCTTTTGTACCGTAAGTAGAGTTACCACTTTTTAAAACAGTAATATTATCAATATCTTTTACATCGATATTGGATAATGGATTATATAGATTTCCCGATACCAATGAATTGCCATATTCATTATTATCATAAATAACACCATCTACTACTACTAAAGGATGGTTGGTCGCATATAAAGAGTTAGCACCTCTTAATGTAACATTTGCACCTATACCAGGAGTGCCTGAACGTCTTACTACATCAAGGCCGGCGATCTTCCCTTGAAGATACGTCATAGGCGTTTCTGAAGATGACTGTGCCCATTTATTGTCTGCATTAACAGATTGGACAGAATAAGGAATAAAATCTTTTGCCTGATTCCCAAAAGGTAATGTGGCAACATCATATTGAGACGTAAAAGGCTCTTCATACATAAGAATGGTTACCTTTTCCCTACCTTTTAATGCCACCTGTTTTTGCTGATAACCTTCTCCCGAAAGTAATATTACAGCGCTATAGGAAGGCACAGCTATTCTGAATCGACCTTTATTATCGGTAATGGCCGCAGAATATTCGGGAATACTTAAAGCAATTCCGGATAATGATTCTTTTGTACTTGCCAAGCGGACTACGCCGTTTACAAACAAAGTGTCTGAATGAATCATCTGTTTCTCAGTATGCTTTTCAGCGAAAGTCTTTTGCCCGGTAGACCTCGAAACAATTAAGGTAACGGCTAGACCTGACAGTAATAAGTTTCTCGCTATTTTAGTATATAAATGCATAGGATTAATTTAGAACGGGTACGAGTTTAATGTAATCAAGAACTATTGTGTTATTACCATTTGTTTTTACGTTATTACCTACAACAAATAAATCTTCAAGACCGTAAATGCCTGGCGTAAAATCTCCTAAATAAACCTCGCTATAATCATTGAGTTGAACCGTCGTATAGGGAAATTTAACATCATAAGCAATATTGGTCGGATTGGCAAAAGCCGTATCCGAATGGGATTTGAACGCCATCATCATCGGAAAAGTATTCGTTTGAAAATCATTCACAGCTACCCAGTATACCTTATAGGTTACCGAGTTTAGGGTCGTAGGATACCTCAGCCAAAAGGAGGACAATCCATAATTCTGAACTAAAATATCATTGAAAATGGAATCTGTATTGGGATTTCTTCGTTTACGAATAGTATAACCAACTGTTGGATCCATCCGATCATAAAATCTCTCGCCTTGAATAACAACTGGTTTAATCTTGGTATCCAATTCATAATCAAGTTTATTCAATACATACACAATTCCGTTGCTCACTTTTACAGTTTTCACAATAGAGCTTGGGTCAATATGAATTTTTACACTGTCTTTGTCGGAATACAATGTGGCACCTAAACTATCAGGGGAAATAAGCCCATCAACGGCAAAATCCTTAATCAGGTTCCATTGCGCAAGGCTATCGGTCATTGCCTGTGTCGTGTCCGAAAAATAAGGTATTAATTTATTTTCCTCGTCTGCATAAGCAGCATCTGTGAGTACAATATAAGTAACTAATGAATCTTCATTATTGATATTTACTTTTTGTAGAAAACGGTTTCTCAAAACAATACCTGTTCCCGGCTTATATATAGGAGCTCCTGTTGTAGGATCTAGACCAATCAATTCCGCGCTATCGGGATCGACTTTTCCGTATTGCAAAGTTTGCAAAAACTTATATTGTAAGCTTGTCGAGTCCATCTGATTAATATATTCCCAAGCATTCAATTGTGGCGTGAATGCCTGACCTAAAACGTGCAGGACCCCATTTTTAGCCCTTTGATCTTTAGCAACAATGGTAACATCATTCAACTTGTCTTTTGCAAAGATCACATTCTTCCCGTTAAGCGTTTTGACGCGAATTGAAGGGGCGGCATCTACCGTAAAGTAAGCTTGATTGGCAATATAATTTCCAATTAGAAGTCTAAGTTGAGCGGTGTCATTTATATACGATTGATCAATAGCTTTTAAAGCAGCATTGGTCGGAGCCCATACAGTAAAGGTTTTCGACGACTCTATAACTTTATCGTAGCCGGTTTTTACAAGATAACTTGCAAAAAGGCTCAAACTATCATTAGCTTTTATTTCCTCCATTAAATTTTGCGTAATGGACGGATCGGTAATTTCATTACGTTTATCCCACTGATCCTTCTTGCAAGAACCAAATACTATCAACATTAGAAGCAATAAGATAATCGAATTTATTTTTAATCGTATCATATTTTCACATTAATTTTTACAATGAAAGCCCTTGTTTAAAATCATCCTTATAAATCTAGGGGGTTGTAGGCGCATATACCGGCGTGCCGTCTACATCAAATCGCGGATATTGCTGATCCATATCTACCGGAATAAACTCAATCATATCTATCCAGAAACCACTATCCCCTCCTTTCAAGTTGGTAAACCTTAATGCATGCTGGCTTGTTGTTAGAATATCAATAGTACCCACTAAATAGCCAGCATAATTCTTCTGTTCAGAAGCAGTATATTCTTTCCAACCTTGCGCTTCCCGATCGGCCTGTGTACCCGCCGGCATATAGGTACTGGAATTAATGGTTCTTTGCAAAGCAACCCCATCAATAGATACTTGATTAATGTTATCATGGCTGCTACCGCGTCTATAACATATCCAAACTTTATATTTGCCCTGCACTAATAAAGGCGTTTTAAACTCTACCCAAGGTGTGCGATTTGACCCCAGCGGCACTTGTAAATAATCGCTATTTACATATGGTGCACCGCCATATTTATAAGAAGGAGGAGCGGCAGATGTGGCAGACGACGGCAACGTAATAAAAGATGGTAAATTGGTAAGCGAATAATTATAAGACTGTTTACCATAATAAGCGGGAAGGCTCATAATTTCCGGATACTGGCATATATCCCAATACACAGGGAATGGTGAACGTTTTTTAATTGCAATTAAACCAGCAGCATCATGCAATACGCCATTGGTCGCAGAAATATCACTTCCAGTTCTATCGAGTTCTATCCCTTGTTCGTGAACACCGTTGAATATATCATCATTAATTAAAACGGAGTCTCCTATATATTTTGTGGTAATAACTTGTGTGGGAGCCCATGTATTAAAAGAAGAGCTAGAAATAATATCTGCCAAATAATTGGCATTATATAAAATGTGATAATCTACAAATAAATGAAGACTATCCGTTATGTCTTTCGGATTCCCCGTGTTAGAATATTTGGCTTTTAATTCGTCATAAGTATTTACTCCTTGCGCCTTGAAAACAGAATCAGATTCGGCAATGAGCGTAATCCAAGCTCTGGTAGAATCGGGATTTTTTGCCGGTAGAATATTTAAAGAATCATATAACCCCGTTTCAATAAGAGCTTGACCAAAAATTGAATATTTTGGACTGTTTACTACGAGTTGAGCCAAAGAAGAGTAGGCTGGTTGTAATACATGGTCGATAACATGTATAACACCATTACCTTCTCTTAAATTGCTTTGTAAAATATTTGCCTGCCTATTGATAGTGAGGTAAGTAATACCCTTTTCATTGCTTGCTCCAGTCACCAGGTATTGACCGTACATCGTTAGATAAGGTAACTTGCCGTCTGTAAATGAAATAGTGTAAACTGTGTCTTGTAATAAATGAAATTTTACAAGATTCTTAAGTGTATCTACATCAAAATCCGTTAAAGAGCTTTTCCCCTCCTTCTTAAGATATGATTTCACGGCACTATTAGTCGGCAAGAATAAAGTATAATGACCATAAGCGCTTAGGAAGCCGTCGTAGCCCGTAATAGAAAGCATTTGCCTAAATAAGGAAAAAGAGTCGGGGTGTTCATCCAAATAGCCAACAATATTTACCGCATTCGTTGTCGAAGTAACAATAGAAAGCTTCTTACAACTCCATCCGATACTCAGGATGAATGACAATGCGCATATCGCTAAGACGATTTTTCTTTGAAAGTATTTTGTTTTCATGACCTAATATTTTAATTTTTTTTCAGTGAAGCCTACACACTCCTATTGATAAAATGGGTTTTGAATTAACTTCTTGTCGGCTTGCAATTCATCCTGATTAATGGGCAAGTAATGGCTTCTAACGTCTTTATATTTATTCACAATAGTTTGTTGCAAATAAGTAGGGGCATTCTTTTTTACCACATCCAGCAGTACACCAAGTTGCTTATAATTATTTCTTTTGGCAAACCTGAGTACATCGAACCACCTCTTGCCTTCAAAAGCGAACTCTCTTGCCCGTTCATCCAGAATATATTGAGCAATATCATCAGCAGAAGTGGAATCTGGCGTTTCAACGGTTTCGTCTATAGCGTGTGCCCTGTCTCTTATAGTCTGTACTAAAGTCAAGGCTTCTCCGCCTCTATTTACCCAAGTAAGTGCTTCGGCCTTCATCATAAGTATATCAGCATATCTATACACAAACCAATGTGCAAAAGACTGATCTGCTGTACGCAGTGTTATTGACTCTCCGCCAGTTGCAGCTGCATATTTCAATATCGTACCATCGATAGCATTCATAGAACCACCATCTCCACGAATGTCTTTTTGCAAGCCCGAATGATCTAGACCGAAAATATCGGAGGAAACATTTGGTGCTGCTACATAAAGCTTACTCGATGAAATAAATTGATTGTAGAAGGGATTCAGCGCTTGTTGATCGAATTGAAACTCAAAAATACCTTCACTTGAGTTACCATTAAAGTAGAGTGTATTGAACCATTGAGATTGATCCGTTCCACTAACCAAGCCATATTTTTGAGAATTGATTACAGAATCGCAAGCGGCAATACAACTGTCATATTTATCTTCCCATAAATAGGCATCGGCTTCTATAGAGAATACCGTATTCTTTGTTATTCTACCTTTATCTGTATTGATATTTCCATAAGTTTCTACAGCATTTTGTTGTGCAAATTTTAGATCCGTTATTATTTGATTATATACATCTAGCTGCGAACTTTTTACTAATTGGGTTACTTCATTGTCTGTTGAAGTTGCTGACAGCTGTAAAGGCACTTCCCCAAAGGTCCTCAATAAATAGAAATACATTAAAGCTCGTATAGTATGAGCTTCAGCCAGATAGGCGTTTTGTTGTTTTACCGTAAGTGTCGCATCGTTTTTAATAACACCTGGCCCATACTCTAACACGGTATTGCAATCATTAATCGTTCTATAAACTACAGACCAATCCGTAAAACTATTGGAGGATAGAATATTCCCCTCCATAATATTAATAGCATCGGTCGATGTTTTCAAGGTGGTACCTACCATGTCCGCTCTTAATTCACCCCAAGCAAATAAATCGGTTACTAATTGAGGATCTAACAAAGAAGAATAACAACCTATTACTGCAGCCCCAAATTGCTCTTTTGTTTTCCAGTAATTATCTCTAATGATGCCATCTTGGGGTTTCACTTCCAGCCACTTGTTGCAAGAAGTGCTTACAGTAATGATCAGTATAAGAGAAAAAATGACTTTAATATGTTTTATCATAATTTATGAATATTTACAGACGATTAGAAACTAACATTTATTCCAAGTAATACATTTTTCGAAGGTGGCGTAAGTGCATTATCTACCGGATAAGCGAAAGGACTATTATTTCCTATAATAGACACATCAGGATTCTGTCCTTTATATCTTGTAAAAGTCACCAAATTCTCTACCGTTACATAAAATGCAGCATTTCTAATTTTCCATTTATCCAACAATTTCGAAGAGAATGTATATCTAAGAGTAACTGCCTGCAACCTTACGTAAGATGCGTCTTGCACATATCTACTCGAACCGAGCCAGTTATAACCAGAGTGGTAGAGTGCTCTTGGGACGTTGGTAATATCTCCGGGATTCCGCCATCTACCAAGTACAGCCGTACTTTGATTATTAAAACTATACATGTTAGATGTATTCATATCTGCCTGATTAACTACATCGTAACCCAACTTGTAATCAAAGAATGTAATAAGTTTTAACCTGTTTTTGAAAGCCACATTCAGGCCAAAACCACCCGTAATTTTTGGCAACCCATTTCCTAAATACACCACATCTTTATCATCAATCGTACCATCATGGTTTATGTCTTCATATTTGGCATCTCCCGGTTGAAATGTATAGTCGATTGCCGGATAATCGAAACGCATATAAAGAGGTTGCCCGAATGGATCTGTAACTTTCGCACCTTGCGCATTTCTGACGATTGTAGCATCTTTATCTGTGTAAACACCTTCGTATTTATAACCGTAAAAAGAACCAAATGGATTCCCCACCTGCAAATAGGTTTTATAAATCCCATTTTTATTAAGTGAAGGTGTATTTGTTGTAGGATAGAAAGGGGAAATAGAGCGTATAATATTCGTATTGCGCGCAATATTCAAATCAAAACCTATTGTCCAATTGTTAGTCTTCAATGGAAGCGTATTCAACAAGAGCTCCCAACCCTGATTGTCCATTGTCCCCACATTGGCGGGGATAGAAGAGAAACCTGTATAAGACGGAATAGTCAAATTATCATAAAACATATCTTTAATTCTATTTCGATAAACTTCTACATCAATCCTGATACGGTTTTTAAACATCCAAAGGTTAAAGCCTAAGTTACTTCCTACCAAAGTTTGCCATTTTAAATTGGACAATTCAACATTCGATGGATAAACACCCGATTGTCCCTGATAACTGTATGAATAAGGCTGATAAGTGTTAAAGTAGTTCCATATAGCTTTATTCGGTGGTGCCGAACCGGCCTGACCATAACTTGCCCTAAAACTTAAATCGTCAATAAATTTCTTATATTTCTGCATAAACTTTTCTCCCGACATACGCCATCTCGCGGATAGTGAAGGAAAAAGTCCATACCGATTACTGGGTCCAAACCTAGAATTACCATCAACCCTGGCACCGACATTTACAATATAACGATCTAACCAACCATATTGTCCTTGCAATAAAGCACCGACCGTTCTAACTTCACCTTTCGTCGAGGAAAGCGCGGCGCTTGCATCGGTTGCTACCGACGGATTAAACGGATATTGAAATTCAGATGAAGCGGTATTTGAAGTCAATACATTATAGGAGTTATATTTATTATCATCTGTCTGCAAAGATAATAATGCCTGCAATTGGTGATTTTCGTCATTGCTTTTTGGCGTATAGATAAAATTTGTTTTCGTGTAAACATCGTACACATCGCCGTCACTTGCGCCCGCACTATTTGATGATGGATCTGTTGAAGAAAGCCCGGAAACATTTTGTGGTAAAAAAGTATGGGACTTTGTATTATTGATATCAAACTGTATATCAAAAGTAGTTAACAAAACAGATGGGATAGCTTGATATTGCAATTGGAAACTTGGCGTAATTCTATCTCCAGTCTGTTCATAAATACCATTTTTTGCCAAAGCAACAGGATTATAAGTTGTAAAATACTGCCCTTGTATATTAGATGCAGGAGAGAAATAATTAGGCGATTGATTGCCATATAAGTCATATTGATATATACTCATATTCGGCATTTTATTATAGGCTACTCCCCTTACTTGATAGCTACTACTTGGTATATAATCCAATTGATTGGTCAGGTGCGCATAGGTAAAGTCAGATCTAAAATGAATTCTGCTAGAAACAGCATAATCCAAATTTATTTTTGATGTAACTCTGTTTAAACCTGTTCCAATAGTCGTCCCTTGCTGGTTAAAATAACCTACTGAAGCATAGTATTTAGCTTTATCGCCTCCACCAGTCATCGAAATGTCGTGTTCCTGAGAATAACCTACTTGCGTGATCGCTTTGATCCAATCTGTATTTTTACTATAGTTATAATACCAATAGGGGTCAGTCGGGTCATAGGAAAATTCTTTATTAGCATTAATATCTAATGGTAGGCCACCAGTATTAGCTACTTCCTCTGGAATAAGTGTCGCATATTGATCACCATCCAGTAATGGAATAGCCGGCGGTTGTTTTGAATAAGTCCCTTGAAAAGAATACGATATGGAAGGTTTCCCCGCATGTCCTCTTTTAGTATTGATCACAAGTACACCATTAGCAGCTTGCGATCCCCATAACGCAGTAGCGGCGGCATCTTTAAGCACAGTAATATCCTGAATATCTGAAGGTGCCACATTTAAAAGCTGCGCATATCCTTCTACATCAGCTGTACCAAAATTAAAATCGGGCGGAATCGTAGTACTATAAGGCATCCCATCTAAAATTATTAATGGATTTGCAGATCCATTGAGCGTAGCAGTACCACGAATTCTAATAGCTAGGCCAGCCCCTGGGTCCCCAGATGTAACGCTAATACTCACACCGGGCAACCTGCCTTCCAAAGCACTTCCAATATTGGGAGAAGATAAATTCTCCAATTCTTTTTGATTAATTGTAGCAGTTGCGAGCGTTGAGTTTCTTTCGGAAGTCTTCATACCTGTCCCATTATCCATTGAATTCGTTGATTGTATAACGACATCTTCTAAGGAGCCGTTGTCTCCTTTTAAAGCAACATTTATTTCTTTTCTGCCTTTTATAAATTGCGTGGTAGCTACATAGTTGATAAATGCAACGGCTAAAGAGTTATTGTCTGGGTCATTTACCCTAAGGGCAAAATTTCCATCAATGTCGGTAAAAGTTCCATTAATAGTTCGACCATCCTTATCTCTTTCCATGACAGACGCTCCCGCAAGCGGCAATTTGGTCGTCGAATCTGTAATCGTACCTCGTAGAATAACTCTCTTCTGAGTGTTTTGAGCTAAGAGAAAACTATTGAGTAATAGTGTAAAAACAAAAACAACGAAGCAGCGTATATAGGGCAATTTTTTCATAAACCTTTTATTTCAAATTATTGAGCGTTAAAATTTAAAACCTTGTCTATTGAGTGTATCACAGCTCTGTCACAAAGAATATTGCTTTCTGGAACATTGACATTGGCCACATTACCATAGGCATCTTTCAATTGCATACTGTTTACGTGATTAGTCACATTTATAAAAGTTAAATCTCCATTGAGTGTTTTTAGCAGTGTTGGATAGGCTCCCGATTTCTTCCCATCCGGTACAACCGAATTTTTGTCTAAAATATGGTAGGTTATAAATTGAATTACCTCCTGTTGATCATTGGCATTGGAAGGTTTAAAATTAGGTACACCTGTGGTCGTATTCCCCGGGAGTAAGCCATCCATGACCGCTTGAGAAATAGCAGCATTTGTAGGAACAAAAATTGTATAAAAATTTCCGGGTGTTGTTCCTAAGATAGAAAGATCACTTGCACTCCATAAAGTAGAATTGCTAAGGTAATTGTAGAAACTACTATAATAATCCGGTTGAGAGGCCGCTAGATTCTTTAAATGCGCACCAAGCGACAATTCTGAGAAAGTCAATAAGCCATCTACGTAATACACCTTCCCATTGACTGAAGTCGAACTGCTATCAATATGAACCACCGTTCCGTCATCCATATTCCCGCCGGCAAATAGTGTATTATTTTTATAGCGTACATATTCATTATCCCAGGTTTCTACAATTCCCTCTCCGGACAAATCATCCAATTCATGATTTTGTGTAACAAAAACAGAAGTCTGTAAGATCCTGAAAACTCTAGATTGAGGATTGGCCCCATAAGAAACAGTACCTCCAGCCGGCAGATAAGACCAAGAATTTTGATTCGTATTAAAGTCGTAACCACCAGCATTCATCACTTTATTTGACATCATTATCATTGTAAAATGACCTTCCGGGTTAATGATAGAGAATTTTATATCTGCATTAAGCGCCCTTGTCATAAGCGAATAATTGGGATCCAAAAAAGCCTTTCCGTAAATAGTTCTAAATACATTCGCATCCTGTACTTTATTGACACCATAGAAGAATCCGTTACTGCAAATCTTTTTGTCAACGACATTACTTAGGGAAAAGGTGGGTGCCTCCTGCTCGCTATTTACCGTTTGGGCAAGTTTACTTGGCCAAATGCTCGTCGTCCACATAAGCGAATTAAGTAAACTTATTAGTACTTCCGGTGGCGCCGCATCAAATGTGCCGTAATGCGAAAGTATTTTTTGTTCATAAGGAATTAGCGCTTCATTTGTTGGTGCGACCAAACTCCAACCATTAGTTTGTGCATCGGTAGTCGAAAGAATAAAATTTTCATTATTTGGCGAAAAAGCTAAACCCAATAAGCCACCAGCATCATATAATTTAATGAAAACTGAATCAGCAGATCCGGTAAGCGCTTGATTACGTAGGGTAATATCGCCATTTGACTGGTAGCTTATTACTTTAGCAAGTAATCGCCTAAATTCGCTATAATCATCGTTGCCTGCCAGATATTCCTCTAAATTTGGCAATGGGGTTATCACTCTATTTACTTCGTCAATCAAACCATTTTCTGCGGGAATATCGGCATTTACGACAGAAGCTCCGGCAACATTAAACCCCGTATAGGTAGATTGCGGATAAAAATAATTATAATCGTAGACAGACAGACCATTGAATGACAAAAACTTATCGAGAAAATAAGGAATATACTTATTGTTATTATCACTTGGGTCAAATGAACCGTTTCTATTAGCCGCCAGAACTGTTTTGCCATTTTCGCTATATACCCAATTATAGTAAGCAGTTTTCCTTTTAAAGGCAGCACTCGTGTCTGCCCCTCCAGAAACTTGGTAGCTACTCAAATCCGCTTTTCTATAAGCATTATACACCAACGCGTATCTCACTATTTTTTGCGCTAGAGCGGAATCAATTCCCTCATCCCCACTAATGGCATTTTCCTTAAAAAATACGGCAAATGCACTGTCATTTGGTGCAAAAATGGTCCAATAACCACCACTACTTAAATTGGATTTGTAACCGGATTTATCAATACATGCTAAAAAATGGGTGAAGTTGCCCCTAGCTTGTAATACCCGATAGATAGGTTGTGCTAAATCTGACGGTCTTCCATAATATTTGTCCCATTCCTTTTTTCTACAGCTCGAAAAAAGAAACAATAGCATAAAGCTCCATAATGCAATCCGAAATAATCTGTTCATTATTTATTAAATTTTATTAAGATGTATTCCACCATGGTTTATAAGAAAGTTTTGTAATACAAAAATTGAATATTTCTCTGAAATCTGTAGAAGAAACAGCAATACAGGTATTTTAACATTTACCAATTAAGAACTATAAATTTTAGACAAATATTAATTCTTTTCAAGCAGTACCATTTTCTAGTATCTCATAAGATCACTAACGACCAATAGTTAACAAACCTAAAAAACATTTTCCTTTTAACCATCCCGTACTATCCTGCCTCAAAAAAATCAGGCAGCTGTTTTTATTTTAATGCTGAAAAATATTTTTTGAAAATATTTTTTACATATAAATATTTATTTTAAATATAAATTAATAATCGTTCTAAATAATTTTCTATATGTCCATAAACAGGGACTTGTAGCGATTACCCAGAAACAAAATCATAAATATAATAAGGATTTTTAAAAGCCATTTTGGTAAGAATTTTCGTCGAAAAAGTAAGGAGTTTTTGACTCAAAAAAAATTGAAAATATTTTTTTTATTTTTATTTTTATTGTCCAAAAAGACGTTTAAAGTTAGAAGTTTATCAAATCGAATTGAAATGCATTTGTTAATTATTTAAACATAATTTATTCATATATGTTAAAGGAAATACGTATACAACTAACGTTTTTTCCCCCGACCTCTTACTTTTGAAATAGACCAAACTTCCTGCATTTCATAACAGTGCAGGATGGTCCGTGATGGATTTAGATTTATATTTACTTTCCCTATTAAAGTCAAATTTGACGCGCTTAAAGAGTTTTATTGAATAACAAACATTTGTTTTTATAGTGTTAGGGCGTCATTTTAATTCAATTCAACAAACATAAAAAGATGGATATGGTAAGATGGATAAAAAAAATAATGCTGATAGGATTTTTTGTATTTCCTTTTATCAGTAGATCCCAGGACACTATCCCTCGCCAAACTATACTCTTTGATAAAGACTGGTCTTTTATTCAGTCGGATATGCAAGGCGCTGATAAGGTTGGCTTTGATGACACTAAATGGACGGTACTCGATCTGCCTCATGACTGGAGTATCTTTGGTCAGCCGGACAAGGACAATCCAACGGGGTCGGGCGGTGGTTATATGCCCGCGGGTATCGGTTGGTACAGAAAACATTTTAACTTAAGCAAAGCCGATGCTCACAAACGTATATTCATTTATTTTGATGGTGTAATGGCCAATAGTGACGTTTGGATAAATGGATTTCACTTGGGCGAGCGCCCATATGGCTACATAAGTTTTGCCTATGAATTAACTGGTCATTTAAAATTTGGCAAGGGTGAAACAAATATACTGAGCGTGCGTGTGGACAATTCTGTTCAGCCAGCTTCCCGCTATTACACAGGCGCAGGAATATATCGCCATGTGCATTTGATTATTAAAAGTCCAGTTTATATAGATAAATGGGGTGTATTTATAACAACTCCTCAGGTAAGTTCAGAAAAAGCGACCGTTAATATTACAACGACTGTCTTTAACTCGACCAATAAACGTAAAAATATTGTAGTGCAGACCTCGTTGGTTAGTCCCGAAGGAAAAGAAGGAGAAGTTTTCAATAGTCAGACCAAATCAATAGAAGCTGGAAAATCTGTGAGTATTGAACAAAATATTCCCGTCATTAATCCAAGTCTTTGGGATACCCATCATCCAAATTTATACAAGGCGGTTACCAAAGTTAAGGCGGACAAAGTGGTAGACGAACAAATAACTACTTTCGGAATTCGCAGCATTCAATTTACAGCCGATAGCGGCTTTGTGCTCAACGGTAAGAAAGTAATGATTAAAGGAGTGTGTATGCATCACGATGGCGGTGCAGTGGGTGCGGCGGTCCCCCTGGGTGTTTGGGAACGTCGTTTGCAATTATTGAAGAATATCGGCGTAAACGGCATTCGCACCTCACATAACCCTGTTGCTCCTGAATTTTTAGACTTATGCGACCGTATGGGCTTTTTGGTAATGGATGAGACTTTCGATACATGGGAGGCAAATAAAGTACATGGGAAAGGAGGGTATCAGGAGTTTTTTAAACAATGGGGGTTAATTGATGCCCGCGATCAAGTAATGCGCGACCGCAACCACCCGTCCATTGTTATATATAGCGTGGGCAACGAGATTCACGACAATCTAAATGATTCCGCCGGTTTTAAAAAGTATCGGGATTTACAAAACACTTGTCATAGATACGATGGAACAAGACCGGTAACCATGGCAATACTTCGTCCTGCTACTTCAAAAGTATATGTAAATGGGTTTGCAGAAATGATGGATGTGGTAGGTCAAAATTATAGAGAAAATGAATTAATAGCTGCTCACGAAACACATCCCAATTGGAAAGTAACTGGCACTGAAAACGGAATGACCAGAGACGCATGGCTAGCATTGAGAGACCATCCTTATATTGCAGGGCAGTTTCTTTGGGTGGGATTTGACTACTTGGGAGAAGCCATATGGCCGAACGTCATAAACAATCTGGGATTATTCGATCACGCAAATGGTATTAAACCGATTGGTTTGCAGCGCGAAAGCTGGTGGTCGACAAAACCTGTTGTTCATATTGTACGCAAACAAGAAAAGGATGGCAAGGCTACCTGGGTGGCAGACTGGACACCAAAAGACACTACTATTTATAAAGAAGCAATAGTACAGATCTATACAAATTGTGATGAGGTAGAATTATTTTTGAATGGAAAATCACTAGGCACGAAACCAAAAAATGCTGATGATGCGCCCATTCAGTGGAGTGTAACTTACAAAAAGGGCACCCTTAATGCTGTTGGCCGAAATAAAGGATTTCAGGTAGCTACCGAGCAACTAAAAACTGCGGAAGCGCCTGCAAAAATCATACTTACAGCAGACAAATCCAGCATTAAGAATAATTGGAATGACCTTAGCTACATTACCGCCAAAGTTGTTGATGCAAATGGTGTTATGTGTCCGCAGGCTGCTCAATTAATTACATTCAGTACTAAGGGGTCCGGAAAGATCTTTGCAACGGATAACGGAAGTACGAGTAACCATGAAAAATACAGCTCCCACGTCCGAGCAGCCTATCAGGGTAAAGCAATTGCTATTGTTAAAGCCAATGCCCCTTCTGGCTCAATTACAATTAAAGCTAATTCACCGGGGTTACAGGAGGGTAAGATAACTATTGAGGTGCAGTAAAAAAAGTGCAATTCCTACTCCGAAAGAGCTTTATTAAACATTGAATAAATCTGAACATAGGAAAAATTATTAATAATGATCAAGCATAAGAAAAAGGTCCAAAAATATATAACATACTTTCTTATTCTAATAGCCATTTCTTATGTAAAATATGGTTCAGCCCAAAACATACATAATCAATCGGAGAACTTTATTTTATCTGCACCAAATCACAGTACGACGATTTTTGTCTGGAAAAATGAGCTACCGGTCGTAAAAATTGCAGCAAAGGCGTTTGCCGAGGACATCCAAAATATTACAGGAATAAAGTCTCTAGTGACTTCTGACCCTGATCTGCTCAGTGCTTCGGTGATTATCATCGGTACACATCAAAACCCGATGATACGAGCAATAGAGAAAGAGAACAACGTATTCAAAAATGACAGCGCCTGGGAGCATTTCACGATTAATGCTTTTAACCGCACAGGTATTTCCGCTATAAAAAAGGCACTCATCGTTTGTGGCAGCGATGCACGTGGTGCGGCTTTTGGTGCATTTGCATTAAGCAAAAAAATAGGTATTTCGCCTTGGATTTGGTGGGCAGATGTAAAACCTCAGCGGCAAAAGGAAATATTTTTACCCATGAATATTCATATAGATGAATCACCAAGCGTAAAATTTAGAGGTATCTTTTTAAATGATGAAGACTGGGGATTACGACCTTGGGCTTCTGCAGGCTTAGATACCACAAACAAAAATATCGGACCTAATACCTATGCTAAAATATTCGAACTTTTATTACGTCTAAAAGCCAATACTATTTGGCCGGCAATGCATCCAGGTACGACACCTTTTTTTCAGATTCCAGAAAATATAAGAGTAGCGGAACAATACGATATTTATGTGGGCTCTTCACACGCTGAACCAATGCTGCGCAATA
>NZ_JBNQGD010000330.1:0-1362 GCF_050436765.1 Arachidicoccus sp.
CCCGCGTCAACGGTCTTCAAAATTTCCATCCAAAAATTTGTCTCTTTTGGTCTGAAATACTCTCCCATAACCATGTGAGGCCAATCTAGAGGTGCTGTTGAATTTGGCGCTTCTTGGAATTTGAGCCAGTAGTAATTTCGGCCGTATTCGTCGGTTGGAATCCAGTCTAAAAAGCTTTGTTTGAGTTTTTTTCAAGGTGAGAAAAAAATCAACACGTGTCGACATTTTATTCCCGGAGGATCTAGTGGTTTCATATTCCAGGGAATCTAGATGCGCGTATACTCATTCGAAAGCTAGTAATGGCGCGAACACAATGCATGTCTATTTCCATTTCCATTTCCATTTTCATTTCCAAAAAAAATTGAAATTCCCATGAGTGTTCACAATGCGTGGCTATTTCCATTTCTATTTCCATTTTAACTAATTTAATTTTAAGTACTCATTTTGGATCTACGTAATTTCTCTATAGATAAGCTCGAGTTAGTATTCAGATCGGCATTGCGACAAGCGAGGATGTTCAAAGGCTTGCGGATTGAGGATTTTGTCTTCGGAATAATTGCCGACGAAGAAGATGCAGCTGGTTGTGATTCTGAACGAGCAAAAAAGTCATTGATCCCCGTATAGTCCTCACCAACCTCTCGTCCATCTTCAACATTCAACGGCGAACCATCGTTCAGGAACTGTTCTTCTTCGGTATTCAGTGTAGAAGTTTTTCTGTAAAAATGGAAAATGAATCATAAAATCAGCCAAAAACTTACTCTGGGCGATGCTCCAATGTTTTGTTGAGAAACGTTAGCTCCTTGAAGTAAGTCCATCCTGGGCTGCTACTAGCTGCGGCACCGCTTGGCTTCGGCTTGCTTTTCAGCGTCATGTAATACTTTCGCAAATACGTCCACTTTTTTTAGCTTCATTGCCTAAACATTAGATAAAATAAAAATAATTAAATATTCGCTTACCGTCTCCAAAACCAGATTCCTTCGCAATACTCGTCCAAACAGGCTGCTTTTTGTTGTCGTCCTTATACTCCGCATCCGATGGATCATAGAGTGCCGGGTATTTTCGCACCTCCTCAATCAAGGCAAGATTTCTCGTCTCGTCCACCTGTTGCTCTTCTGAGCTCTTTTTCAGCCGTCCAGGCATGCTTGATGTTGAACTGATTAACAACTCAAGAGTATACAAAGAAATTTTTGTGAACAACTTTCACACGGAAAATTAAATTAGTTAAAATGGAAATAGAAATGGAAATGGGTGTTCACATAAAAATAGAAATGGAAATGGAAATTGAAATGGAAATGGAAATAGACATGCATTGTGTTCGCGCCATTATGGAATTGATGTTTGAGTTTATTAAATTATTTAATG
>NZ_JBNQGD010000331.1:0-1175 GCF_050436765.1 Arachidicoccus sp.
GCAGCACATAAGCTAAATCCCCGAAGTCATCATAGATATACTGGGTGGTGACAAAAGTACCGGCTGCACCGCTCTGTACCTTTTTACAGACTACCTGTCCTTCTTTGTCTTTGAATTCGATGACCTGATGCCCGTTCTCATCGGTGGTAATGGTTTTATAGAGTTCTCCTGCTGCGTAGTAGCTCCTCGGGGACAGCCGCTCAATCGAACATTACAAAGGTTCTGATAAGCATTCGCGATTGCAAATCACGAATAGCTGGTTACACTATTTTTGAATATCAACTTCCCATTTAATTACTCCATTTTTTTCAGAACATACACCTATTGATCCCATTCCATAATTAAATGCTAAATTAAATTTTATATTTTTCTCTTTAATAAAATCTTTTAGTTCTTTAGAACTATCCACTATTTCTTGAAATAATTCTTTTATATGCTCTAGTTCTAACAATGCCTGTTTCTTAGTCAAATTTTCAAGATTTAAATATTGAGTCCATCCTGTTACGAAGAAAGTATTTTTATTTTCAAATCCTATACGTAAATTTCCAATAGCAAAGGATTGTTCCTCTTTTAGAAACTGTATTGCTATTTTTAATCTTCTATTATCTAACATCTACTATATTATTTATTTTTGATGAATTAAGTCAGATGAAATATTCTGGTTAAATAAAAACTCATTTCCTCCTCCTGCACCCATTCCAGGAAGGTTCCCTGTTGCTCTTCTTATCATAAATGGTTCTAAATCTTTTGCATTTATTCGAAGAATAGATGTAGGTAAAGGTCTATTAGCAGGAAAGGCCAATTCAATTTGCGCCTGTAACGGTGATAAGTTTCCTTTATTAGTGAGATAGAGAAAACCATCTGAACTATATTCAGTATTCATTCCAAACTTAAGGATATTTTGAGCAGATGACACTGAAGTATAATGATATAAATAAACCTCTCCTGCATTAAAGAATTTCCTAACGCTCAAATAACCATCATACCCAGCATCTAAAGTTAAAGCTAAATTTATTGTAGGACTTATGATTCTGTCCGAGAGCTTATTAAGTGATTCGGGATAAGTAATATGCCCCTTTTCTCTAGCCTCTTCCACCCATCCTGTTAAAATCTACCCAGCTTTGTGTATAGGCATCATATTCTGGAGTAGGACTAATTGTTGGGGGCGCCCTTAT
>NZ_JBNQGD010000332.1:0-1032 GCF_050436765.1 Arachidicoccus sp.
AATATCCAAGCAGGAAGAGAGTGGTGCTTAGAGTAGATAAAAGAGATTTGAGACATCTAATTAACCGCATTAATTTCGAAATTTTTCAAATGTGTGAAGTTTGTGGAATAAAAAACAGATGAACTTAAAGCTGAATAAACAAACATAGGCGGTAAAAAAGATTTTTTAAATGTGAAAATTAAACAGAATTCGAGTATTCAAACAATTTTAATTTTTTGCATTGAATTCCAAATTTTGGAAGTTAAAACCGCATAAATTGGTTTTCTAAGATGGCAAAAATGATACTAGGTTGTAAAAAAAGTTCGTGCTCAGGCTTATAACTCGCTAATTATTAATCTGTTTAACACAATATATACCTCGTTTGAAAGCTGAAAATCAGGAGAATTCAACTGTCACTAAATCTTAAATAAAAGTGACATTAAAATTTTTTTGATTTTGCTTGGTCCCCCCTTACTATTTTTTAGATCCTTTGGGGGACCCTTATGTAATCGAAAAATTTTTTATTTCTCGGTTTTCAAAAATTTTGTCACAGTTGAGCTGGGTATAACATGCGCTTCAAAACGAGGTACAGCACATGAATATATTCCATAAATTTATCTTGTGACCAGATAGCCGGACTATACGTTCATGTGTAAATTGGCCCGTTTTTCAACAGGAAAATTGAGTTTTTCAGAAATTTAAAAGATAGTTGAATTCTCCTGACTTTCAGCTTTCAAATGAGGTATATATTGTGTTAAACAGATTAATAATTAGTGAGTTATAAGCCTGAGCACAAACTTTTTTTACAACCTAATAACTAAAATCAACACCAAAACCAGACATGTAAGTACCCCAAATCCGCACACTCATAACTATCAAAAGGGACCACACATACTCCCCTGGCTCCCAGAACCTAAAAGAACTATTCGTTCGACTTGACCTCTTCAACCCCCGACATCGCAGACACTTAAGTACTCACGCGACCTCCGCCAAACATTCGATTTTGTTTCGCGGACGGTCCGGATTAGTGTTATCACGGCGCGGACAGGCCAT
>NZ_JBNQGD010000333.1:0-26584 GCF_050436765.1 Arachidicoccus sp.
CTACGAATGCTCCTATTGGGAATGCCTCTATTTCTATCGTAGGAAGCAATCGAGGAACCATTGCTGACAGTTTAGGACAGTTTTCATTACAAGTGTCGCAAGGCCAGACACTTATCGTAAGTAGTATAAACTATGTAACAAAATTTGTTACAGTTGGCGAAAATAGCTCCCTTACTATTTTAATGCACACAGTTGCGGCTGCAACACTTGGCGACGTAATAGTGGTGGGTTACGGTACGCAACGCAAACTTGATGTTACCGGTTCCGTCGCCGTGATTAAAGGGGACGAAATTGCCAAACAAGCATCGGTAAGCCCTTTGAGCGGCCTGCAGGGCAAGGTAGCAGGCGTACAAATTACGAATAGTGGCTCGCCAGGATCTTCTCCAGACATTACCATTAGAGGACTTGGGACTTATGCAGGAAATCCCAAACCACTTTATGTAGTAAATGGCGTTTGGTTAGATGATATATCATTTCTCAACTCTGCTGATATTGAAACGATTAGCATTTTAAAAGATGCATCTAGTGAAGCTATTTATGGTGTACGCGGCGCCAATGGAGTGGTATTGATTACAACCAAAAAAGGTGTAAAAAATGGCAACACCCATGTTAACTATAATGGCTATGTGGGCTATCAAGTAGCCAATAATCTTCCAAAGATGGTAAATGCACATGATTATGCCATATTGTTCAACGAATTAACGAGAACCAGTGGAGGTAACAATTTTTTAGATTCTTCACAATTTGGTACAGGTACCAATTGGTTCGACCAGACCCTAAGAAATCGCATCATCACCAATCATAATATTTCTGTTAATGGCGGCGGTGAGAAAAATAATTTCAATTTATCACTTGGCTATTTGAACCAACAAGGAATCCTCAAAACCAATAATTACGAAAGATATACTTTGAGTTTTGCTCAAGATATAAATATTACCAAAAACATCAGTTTTGGATACAATATTATGGGTAAATATAGCAATGCTAAAAACCCCCCAGGTGGTATTTGGCGACAACTTTATACGGCCCCGCCGGTGATACCAGTACGATTTGCCGATGGTGCGTATGGTGACCCGGGTTATTATGGTTTAGGTTCATCCGTGTCCAATCCGCAAGTAACTTTAGATTATAACAATTCTACTACAAGAGATTATTATGCCGCCGGGAATGCCTATTTAAATGTAAAGTTTTTACGCCACTTGACTTGGCGTAGTAGTATAGGCGGCAATTATGATGAAAATGACGGTAAGAACTTTGCACCCATATATAGAGCAAATGCAAATCAAGTAAGTACGCATAACACGCTCAGTGTAAGTAATAATACGGCCAAAGACTGGATTGTAGATAATACGCTTAGTTATACCAATAGGTTTGGTGATCATAACCTTACAATATTGTTGGGTCAGGAAGCACAAAGACTTTCTACTTACGGACTTACAGGAACCGCAGTTGATGGCGGCCTTAGTACAAATCCACAAACCTGGTATTTAAGTTTAGGTCAAACAACTACATCATCAGATCTGCCTTCTTTAATTAGAAGGTCATCCTATTTTAGTAGAGCAACCTATTCCTACAAAGACCGATATACACTTACAGGTACTTTACGCTCAGATGCAAGCTCCGTATTTACCAGCAACAACGGAAGAGCTTTATTTCCATCCATAGGGGCTGCTTGGATAGTTTCTAATGAGGATTTCATGAGCAACCAAAAAGTATTCAATATTTTGAAAATAAGAGGAAGTTGGGGGGTAATTGGAAACGATGGTATCCCGTCAAATACGGGTATCCAGCAAGCTACTTCTGCCGGTCTAAACTTTATTTATGGGAATTCCGGTACTATCTCGGCAGGCCAAAGTGTTGCCAGTTTGATACCAGCACCATTGAATTGGGAAAAAAGTGAAGGTTCAGACATAGGATTAGATGCGGCCTTCTTTAATAACAAGTTAAGTGCAACTGCTGATTATTACGTGAAAAGTACAGTAAATTTCCTTTTCGGCTTACAGTTATTAGGTTCAGATGGAACATCTCAAACAGAGTTGATTAAAAATATTGGTAAATTAAAAAACAATGGTTTCGAGTTATCGCTCAATTGGAACGATAAAGTAAGTAGGGATTTTAATTATAGCATAGGTGGCAATATCTCTTATAATCAGAATAGATTTACGCAAAACACACCAGGTGGTAATCAAAAGGCCTATTCAGGAGGTGCTGCTTCTACGGGTGGTCAATTAGGTACTGTTACCACTTTGGGTGAACCCATAGGTGTATTTTATGGCTACAAAGTAATTGGTATTTTTCAATCAATAAGTGAAGTACAAGCGTATAAAGATGCCGATGGTAATTTATATCAGCCTACAGCACAACCCGGTGACTTTAAATATGCCAAGTTATCCAATAAAGGAATAGGCTCTATTAGTGGCAATGACCGTGAAGTGCTTGGTAATCCTAACCCTAAATTTTTCTATGGTATTAATACAAGTTTTTCCTATAAAAACTTTGATTTGGCCTTAGACTTTAGCGGGGTTTCAGGTGTAAGTATTTATAATGCTAACAAGGGTTTGAGATATGGTAACGAGAATTTCACTCAAAACTTTTTTGACAATCGTTGGCATGGGCAGGGCACCTCTAATACCGATCCCTCAGTAAACTTAGGAGGAGGCCAAAACTATTATATCAATTCTTGGTATGTAGAAAATGGCAGTTATTTCAAAATAAGAAATGCACAATTGGGTTATACTATTCATGCAACTGGGTTTAAAAAATTAGGTATAGAAAAATTACGAGTATATATCAATGCGCAGGATCCTGTTATATTTACGAAATATACCGGATTTTCTCCTGAAGTTTCAGGCGGAGGCCCTGGCAATCGAAATATAGATAATAATGTTTATCCATTATCTGCCATCTACAATTTTGGTGTAAACCTTACTTTTTAAGTTAAAATAAATTCTATGATACGCAAAAATAAATTCTCGAATAAAAAGTCAACCCCGCTTTTTAGTATATTGGGAATGATAATAATTTCCATTTTATTGGTCAGTTGTTCAAAAAGTTTTACAGGTGCTGAGGCCGCACTACAAGGACAGCCTACCGGAACGGCGTTTTGGGCCAATGCGGACGCAGCTACTGCAGGTAGGGCCGTTACCGCAATATATGCCAACCTCCGCAGTTGGAATAATGTTGGAATGGCTCCTGTTTGCCTGGAAAATATGGGATCCGATGATGCAGTAAAAGGTAGTGTGGCCAACGATGCTACCTATGTTAATCTGTACGACAATTTTACGGTTACAGCTTCTGAAGGTCAATTAGATGGCTTTTGGATAGGCCAATACCAAAATGTCAACTTTTGCAACGAAGTTATTGACAATTTGCCCAATATAAGTATGGATGCAAGTTTAAAAGCACGATATATCGGAGAAGCAAAATTTGTCCGCGCATATTCTTATTTTAGATTGGTTAGGGCTTTTGGTAATATTCCATTGGTGTTGAGTTTGCCTTCTACAGCAGAAGAACTAAACCCCAAACAAGTTAGCTCGGCTAAAGTTTATTTGGCAATTGAACAAGATCTGACCGATGCAGCCACCGTATTACCAGCCACTTATGGCCCTGCCGATATAGGCAGAGCCACTAAAGGTGCCGCGTTAGCATTGCATGCAAAGGTAGCAATGTATCAAAATAAATGGAGCGATGTATTGACCTATACCAAACAGGTAATGCAATCTGGTGTTTATTCTTTATTCCCCGATTATTATGGTATGTTTAGAATTGCCAATGAAAATTGTAGTGAGTCTATTTTTGAGATTCAATGTAATTATGTTGCAGGGAACGGGGACCTGTCTAATTCTCAGTATGCACAAATACAGGGCAACAGAGATGCGAATGCTGGCTGGGGATTCGATGTTCCTACACAAAATTTAGTAAATGCTTTTGAAACAGGTGATCCAAGATTACAAGCGACGGTAATGATGGAGGGGACGGTGACACCCAGTGGCGATGCTGTACCCATGGCAAGTGCGGGCGCACCAACAATGTATAATATGAAAACTTATGTGCCATTTGCGGTAGCTACTGCAGATAATCAAGGAGCTGATCAGAATTTTCGGGTATTACGATATGCCGATGTATTGCTGATGAATGCAGAAGCCAATAACCAATTAGGCAATACGGCAGATGCTTTGGCTTCTTTAGAAATGGTAAGAGCAAGGGCAAGAGCACAAAGTGTCAACCCGTTAGTTGATTTACCAAAAATTACAACTACAGATCAGACTACATTAAGAACCGATATTTGGCACGAGAGAAGAGTTGAATTGGCGATGGAAAACGACAGGTATTTTGATGTAATTAGACAAGGTCGTGCGGCTACCATTTTTGGTCCATTGGGCTGGAAAGCTAATAAAAATGAAGTATGGCCAATACCTCAAGTGGAAATTGATAAAAGTGGAGGTGTATTGGTTCAGAATCAAGGATACTAATTCTTATCATCATTAATCATCAATTATATGACCAAAATAAATTTTATAAAAACAGTTAGAGGATGTTTAATCATTTCGGCCTGCTTATTTCTGTCTTCTTGCCAGAAAAGTTTTGATTCCAATAGTTATAAACCGGCAAGAACTTTTGGCGGCTATGCTTCATCGAATGCAGTGGCGAGCGGCAATTTGATTGATCATTTTTCTTTTGAGGGGAGCCTAATGGATAGTGTCAGCAATACAGCTGCTACAGGGTATGGCACCGGTTATAGTGTCGGTATAAAAGGTCAAGGCTTGTCCGTCGGATTAAACAATTATGCATTATTTGTACCAACTGCGAAAATCAAGCAACTGAGCAGTATGACAATTGCTTTTTGGATTAATACAGCCATTAATACGGTTGGGATACAGACGCCAATATCCTTTGTAAATCAAAATCAGTTTTGGGGAAATTTAGACATGTTTTTTGATGGACAAGCAGCCACGACTTCAGTCTTTAAAATTCATGCTTTTGGAGATGGTGGTAATAAGGAAGCTTGGCTTACAAGCTGGCACATAGCTAGTCCTTGGGATACTTGGTTGTATATATCACTGACCTATGATAATGCTTCTAGCACCTTCACTTTTTATGTAAACGGTGCTCGGGTGGGTAGTTCTGTACAAGCAGGTTTTGGCGCTCCAAATTTTGCGAATTGTCCGGATATAGTTTTGGGAACTATCCAGTTCCAAACCAGTCCAAGTTTGACTTCCGCAACGACAGCTCAGGGTTGGGCTAGTAATGTTTTAGGCACGATTGATGAAGTCAGGATTTACGATAAAGCCTTAGCAGGGTCTGATATCAAAGCACTATACCAATTAGAAGGTCTGGGTCTGTAACTAAAAAGTAGCGCAATTTAATTTTAAGGACCGCTTCTACAGGTTTTGAAGCGGTCTTTGGTTTTTTAAAATTATATTATTTTAAAGGCAAGGCAATGAAGTATTTTGTTTTATTATTTTTTATTATTTTTTCGCTAGGAAGTTGCAGCAAAGGCACGGCTGATAATAATCCGGTAGTTTCACCACCTTCTTCTTTTGACCTTTCCTCCTTTAAAGTAAATGGAACTTATAGTGGCTTTACTTATTATAATGTTGCTACAACTCCCGCCATTCGGGTTTCTTTCTTTGCGCCAATTGAGGAGGCCTCGGCAAATAACAGTATTAGTTTGGCAAATGCTACCACAGGCTCACCAATTGCTATTAGTTTAAATTTTCAAAATGAAGATAGTAGTATACTCATTGAGCCTAAAAGCCCTCTACCTCCATTAACTAAATTTACTTTCTCGATAAATGCTGCTTTGAAGTCAAAAAGCAACGCAACTATTCAATCTCCTATAAGTGCTACGCTTTATACGCAGATCGATTCTACTGCAAAATTTCCGGAAATCTCTGATAGTGCCTTATTGGATTTAGTTCAAAAGCAAACATTAAAATATTTTTGGGATTTTGGGCATCCTATTAGTGGCATGGCTCGTGAAAGAAATACGAGCGGCGACATAGTTACCACGGGAGGTACAGGCTTTGGAATAATGGCGATGGTTGTTGGCGCGAAACGCGGTTTTATTACACGCTCTGATGCGGTTGCAAGATTGAATAAAATTGTAAATTTTTTAATTTCGAAGTGTAGTAGATGGCATGGTGCTTTTTCGCATTGGATTAATGGTTCAACCGGAGCATCGGTTGCCTTTGGCAATAATAACGGTGCCGATATTGTAGAGACATCATTTTTAATGGAAGGTCTATTATGTGCGAGACAATATTTTAATAATACGACAGATGTAAATGAAAATGCTTTAAGAGATTCTATCAATTCTATTTGGAATGCTGTTGATTGGAATTGGTTTACGCAGGACGGAACACAAAATGCAATTTATTGGCAATATAATCCCAGTTATACTGCTACGGGCGATATATGGAACATTAAAGTTTCAGGTTGGAACGAGGCTCTGATTACTTACGTTCTGGGTGCGTCTTCGCCCACACATTCGATTGCCAAAACCGTTTATGACAATGGTTGGGCAAGTATGGGTAGTATAAAGAATGGAAATGCTTTTTATAATATAACGCTTCCTCTAGGACCAAATTTAGGAGGGCCATTATTTTTTGAACATTACTCTTTTATGGGTCTCGATCCTATTGGGCTAAAAGATGCTTATGCAGATTATAGTTTACAAACGAAAAATCATACACTTATAAATAGAGCTTATTGTATTGCCAATCCTAACAATTACTACGGTTATAGTAATCTTTGTTGGGGGCTTACGGCAAGCGACATTCAAAACGGATATATTGCCAGTTCGCCGACCAATGATGTTGGTGTAATAGCGCCAACTGCAGCCATATCATCATTGCCCTATACTCCGGTTGAATCTATAGCTGCACTCAAATTTTTCTATTATCAATTGGGAGACAAAATTTGGGGCCAATACGGTTTTGTAGATGCCTTTTCTTTAAATAATTTATGGTTTGCAAACTCCTATTTAGCCATTGACCAGGGGCCTGAAATTGTAATGATAGAAAATTATAGGTCGGGGCTTATGTGGCGGTTGTTTATGAGTGCCCCTGAAATTCAGCAAGGACTTACTAAACTTGGATTTACCTATTAAGTGGAACTATTTTTCTGACAAAAAAAATATTAAATTTTGACTCAAAACAAAATTATCAACGTTAAGAATAATTGGAAGTTTATTTTTTACTTCTCTTTTCTATTATTTCTTGTACAACCCATAGGGGCACAAGTAAAAAACCATATTTATAAGGATGTTCATAGCAATAGGGAGGATAGTACTCTTTTGACAATGGTGCAAAGACAAACCTTTAACTATTTTTATGAAGGAGCAGAGCCCAATAGTGGGATGGCTAGAGAACGAATAAATATGGATGGCATTTATCCGCAAAATGATAGAGATGTAGTCACAACCGGTGGAAGCGGATTTGGGATAATGACTTTACTCTTGGGGGAAAAAAGAGGATTTATTTCAAAAAGGCAGTTGTATTTCAGACTCAGAAAAATAGTATCCTTTTTGGAAAATGCAGACACTTACCATGGTGCTTTCTCACATTGGTATAACGGAAAAACCGGTAAAACCAAGCCATTTGGTACAAAAGATAATGGTGGAGATTTGGTAGAGACTTCCTTTCTGTTCCAGGGATTGTTGTGTGCAAGACAATATTTGGCTGCAGGGAATACGAAAGAAAAAGCCTTGGCCAAGAGAATAAATACACTTTGGATCAACATAGACTACCATTGGTATACACATCAGCAAAAAGTAATTTATTGGCATTGGAGTCCTCAGTATCAATGGCAGATGAACTTCCCTATTCACGGCTTTAATGAATGTCTTATCACTTATATTTTAGGTGCCAGTTCGCCTACTCATTCTATAGATAAAGAAGTATACGACAATGGCTGGGCAATGAATGGAAAAATTAAGAAAAGCTCGAGTTATGATGGTATACCATTACAGTTTTTTCATCAGGGGGATTTGCCTAATGGGGGGCCTCTTTTTTGGTCGCAATATTCTTTTTTGGGACTCGATCCATTTGGCTTAAAAGACAAATATGGTAACTATGGACAAGAATGCGTAAACATGACTAGAATAAATTATCAATGGTGTGTCGATAACCCAAAGCATTTTGTCGGATATGGCGAAGATAGTTGGGGTCTTACAGCCAGTTATTCTGTGGATGGGTATGCGGCACATGCGCCTAATTTAAAAAGTGATTTGGGGGTGATATCTCCTACTGCTGCACTTTCTTCTTTCCCGTATACACCTCGGAAATCTCTAGCTGCACTAAAATATTTTTATTATAAATTAGGAGGAAAGCTTTGGGGAAAATATGGTTTTTATGATGCGTTTAGTGAAACTGCCAATTGGTTTCCTCAGAAATATTTAGCGATCGATCAGGGAACTATAGCCGTAATGATAGAAAATTATCGAAGCGGTTATTTGTGGGACCTTTTTATGAGCTGCCTCGAAGTAAAGAATGGATTGACAAAACTTGGAATCTCCTATCAAATACCGGAGGAATAAATCATGAACAGAAAGAATGTTTTAGTAGTTTGTTTGTTGTTGATAGCGCAAATAACAGTGAAAGCGCAAGCGATTAGTGGCACTAACTATAGAACCTATTGTAACCCGATTAATATCGATTACGGATATACCCCTATTCCAAATTTCACTAAATGGGGAAACCATAGGGCAACGGCAGATCCTGTCATCGTCAATTACAAAGGCGACTATTACTTGTTTTCGACGAATCAATGGGGGTATTGGTCAAGTAGTGACATGAGTAATTGGCAGTTTCATTCACGAAAATTTTTGAGACCTTGGAATAAAGGCTACGACGAACTCTGTGCACCTGCAGTTGGTATTATTGGAGATACAATGCTGGTTTTTGGCTCAACTTATACAAATAATTTTACAATTTGGATGAGTACAAATCCTAAAGCAAATGAATGGAAGCCATTGGTAGATAGCTTTTCTATTGGTGGATGGGATCCTGATTTTTTCACTGATACAGATGGACGATTATATTTTTACAATGGAAGTAGCAACACCTATCCGACATATGGTATAGAACTAGATAGAAAAACAATACGGCCTATTGGTGCCAGAAAAGAAATGTACTTGTTACAACCTTGGAAATATGGCTGGCAACGATTTGGTGAAAATATGGACAATACTTTTCTTGATCCTTTTATTGAAGGATCCTGGATGACAAAGCACAACAGAAAATATTATTTACAATATGCAGCCCCTGGTACAGAGTTTAGTGGTTATGCTGATGGAGTAATCGTAGGATCTACCCCTTTAGGGCCTTTTACACCACAGTCGGACCCTTTGAGTTTTAAGCCAGGCGGTTTTGCGAGAGGTGCTGGACATGGTGCTACTTTTCAAGACAATCAAGGTAATTATTGGCACGTAAGTACAATGACTATTGCGGTTAAAAATAATTTTGAAAGACGCATAGGTATTTGGCCTGCAGGCTTTGATAAAGAGGATGTAATGTGGTGCAATACTGCTTTTGGTGATTACCCACATTACTTACCCTCTTCAAAAAAAATAAGCCATAACAGTTTTTATGATAGTACTTATTTTACCGGATGGATGCTGCTAAACTATGAGAAACCTGTTACTGTTAGTTCTACATTGGGTGGTTATGAACCCAATTATGCGGTGGATGAAAGAATACAAACTTATTGGAGTGCCAGAACTGCGAATGCTGGTGAGTTTATACAATCAGATTTAGGAGGTATATGTACAGTAAATGCAGTTCAAATAAATTATGCTGATCAAGATGCAACCTTTTTAGGTAAACAAAGTAACAGCTTCATTCAATACAAGATGTATTATTCTATTGATGGGAAGAATTGGAAAATATTGGAAGATAAATCCAAAAACAAATATGATGTTCCTCAAGATTATGTCGAACTGGCATCTCCAATACAAGCCAGGTATATTAAATTGGTAAATATACATATGCCCACCGGAAAGTTTGCCATAAGTGGTTTGCGCATCTTTGGTAATGCTAATCAGGAAAAGCCGAGGCCGGTAGAAGGGTTTACTGTTTTAAGAGGGGAGAAGGATACGCGTAGTGCCTGGTTAAAGTGGAAAACTTCGGACGATGCATTTGCTTACAATATTTATTTTGGAACTAAAGCCGATAAACTATATAACTGTGTAATGGTTTATGGACAGAATGATTATTGGTTTAAAGTAATGGAAAAGGATACGCCCTATTATTTTCAAATTGAGGCGATAAATGCAAGTGGTGTATCCCAACGCTCGCCAATAACAAAATCGGAATAATATGTGGTAAAGAAAATATTTTTGAATTATTAATTGAATATTTTTCATGAGAAACCACTCCGAAAACTAATCACTAGATTAAATACTTCACTATATGTTTAAAATAAAAAGGGTAGTACTATTATTATTTGTTCTACCATTAATTGTAAATGCACAATCGCAGAGTCAAGAGCAAGTAATGAATCAATATATTGCTAAGCTCATGAGTAAAATGACATTGAATGAAAAAATAGGGCAGCTAAATCTGCCTAGTGCGGGTGACTTTACGACAGGGCAAGCGAATAATTCCAATATCGGAAAAAGTATCCAACAAGGTGAAGTAGGTGGATTATTCAATATTAAAGGGGTTGAAAAAATTAGAGACATTCAAAAGATAGCAGTTGAAAAAAGCAGGCTCAAAATCCCTCTTATTTTTGGCATGGATGTAATCCACGGTTATGAAACCCAGTTCCCGATACCGCTTGCATTATCTTGTAGTTGGGATACTACTCTTATTAAAAAAACCGCACAAGTAGCAGCTTCAGAAGCAAGTGCAAGTGGTATTTGTTGGACTTATAGTCCCATGGTAGATATTTCTCGTGATCCACGTTGGGGGCGTGTAGCAGAGGGTAGTGGAGAAGATCCATTCTTAGGGAGCCAGATTGCAAAGGTGATGGTTGAAGGATACCAAGGAGACTTTAGTTCCGACGAAAATATTATGGCTTGCGTAAAACATTATGCGTTATACGGAGCAGTGGAAGCTGGTAGGGACTACAACACGGTTGATATGAGTCATATAAGAATGTATAATGATTATTTCCCACCTTATAAGGCCGCTGTAGACGCAGGTGTTGGTAGTTTAATGGCATCATTTAATGTGGTCGATGATGTTCCGGCCACTGGCAATCATTGGTTGTTAACTGATGTGTTGCGTAAACAGTGGGGATTTAAAGGGTTTGTCGTTACAGATTATACAGGCATTAAGGAAATGACAGAACATGGAATGGGTGATTTGCAAGAAGTTTCTGCATTAGCCTTGAAAGCGGGTGTAGATATGGATATGGTAAGCGAAGGCTTCCTGACTACTTTAAAAAAATCTCTACAAGAACATACAATTTCTTTGCGTGATATAAACAATGCATGTCGCTTGGTTCTTGAGGCAAAGTATAAATTGGGGCTATTTCAAAATCCTTATAAATATTGCAATGAACAAAGAGCTAAGACGGAGGTTTTTACTGACGAAAATAGGGCAATCGCCAAAAGAGCAGCAGAAGAAAGTTTTGTATTATTGAAAAATAAAGAGAATTTGCTTCCCTTAAAGCCCTCCGGAAATTTTGCGATCATTGGCCCTTTGGCAGATGCGGCTAATCAAATGGGTGGAACATGGAGTGTGGGCGCCGATGTAAAAGAGAATGCTTCAGTTTTAAGGGCGATTAGAAAGTTCGTTGGTAACGATGGAAATGTTTTATATGCACAAGGCTCGAATCTCACACAAGACAGTGCCCTACAAGCGCGGGCAACTATGTTCGGTAAAACAATTTATAGAAGTAACAAAAGTGATAAAGCATTGCTGGATGACGCATTGCGAGTAGCACGGAAAAGTGATGTAATAATAGCGGCACTCGGTGAAAGCGCAGAATTTAGTGGGGAGTCTAGTAGCCGATCCAATATAGATATTCCAGATGTACAAGAGCATCTCTTAAAGGCGTTGGTTGCTACAGGTAAGCCAGTTGTTTTATTGCTTTTTAATGGTCGCCCGCTGACTCTTCCGTGGGAAGAAAAAAATGTGCCTGCAATTTTGGATGTATGGTTTGGAGGTACTGAGGCTGGTAGCGCTATTGCGAATGTTTTATTTGGGAAGGTAAATCCTGGCGGAAAACTTACAATGACTTTTCCTCAGAACGTTGGACAAATCCCTTTATATTATAATCATTTGAATACGGGACGTCCATTGGCAAAGGGACATTGGTTCGAAAAGTTCCGTTCCAATTATCTGGACGTTTCTAACGATCCAGTATATCCTTTTGGCTTTGGCCTGAGCTATACACAATTTACTTATGGCCCATTGCAACTTAGCGATACTACTTTAAAAGGAGACCAGACTTTAAAAGCATCGGTAAAAGTTGTAAACTCGGGGCGATATGGGGGGAATGAAGTCGTACAACTTTATATAAGGGATTTGGTAGGCAGCATTTCCCGACCGGTAAAAGAATTGAAAGGATTCAAAAAAATATTTTTGAAGCCAGGTGAATCGAGAAATGTGACATTTGATATTACGCCGGATGATTTAGAATTTTATAATACGGATTTAAAGTATGATTGGGAAAGTGGGAAATTTGATATTATGGTAGGCGGCAATTCGAGAGATGTCCAAGGTCAAACGATTGAATGGGATAAATAAATCGTTATGGGACAAATGAGCAATTTCTAGAAGGGAAAGATAATCTCTTTTAAGTTAGACGCCGTTTCACTAACTTGCGTAGATGAAACATAAAATAGCTGTAGCCATTACAGGTGCAAGCGGATCGATCTATGCTAAAATCTTATTGGAGAAGTTGATCAAATTGAAAGATCAATGGGAGGAACTTTCTGTTGTGATGAGCCGTAATGCTAAGGATGTTTGGCTTACTGAGCTGGGGAATGAAGATTTTAAAAATTACCCGGTAAAATATTTTGACAAGCAGGATTTTTCCGCACCTTTTGCTTCTGGTTCTGCTCAATATAATGTATTGATTGTGGTACCTTGCAGCATGGGGACCCTGGGGCGGATTGCATCAGGTGTTAGTGATGATTTGGTAACCCGTGCTGCTGACGTAGTTTTGAAAGAAAGAAGGAAGTTGATCCTGGCCATACGAGATACGCCATACAATATAATTCATATAAGAAATATGGAGACGGTAACACTTGCCGGTGGTATTATTTGCCCACTTTCACCATCTTTTTATAACAAACCAGGTACGATAGAAGAGGTGGCAGAAACCGTCGTAGACCGTATTGTTGATATCGCCGGATTACACCAGAATAGTTTTCGTTGGGGCAATTAAAAATGGTTTATGAAAATTAAATATGCTTTATTTCTTTTATTGATTTTATTGATGATAAATATCCTTCCTGCTAAAGCACAATATAAGGTAGTGTTTCACCTAAAAATACCTGCTAATATACCTACGAAAACCCATCAGTTTTTTATTGCCGGTGATTTTAATGGATGGCATACCTCGGATAAGGATTTTCAATTTAAAGAAGGCAAAAATGGCGTTTATACTGTTATACTTTCATTGAATAAAGGTGAGTACCAATATAAAATTGTAAGAGGAGATTGGCAAAATTCAGAGGTAGGCAGTAAGGGACAAAGTATTGATAATCGTACAATAGTCGTGGGCAAAGATTCTACTGTGATAGTTCCTATAGCCAATTGGGCCGATAATTTTCAGCCCATATTAAAGAAAAGCACGGCAGCGCCCAATGTCCATTTTATGGACACGGCTTTTGCTATTGCTGTATTACATCGTAGTAGACGCGTGTGGATATATCTTCCCCAAAATTATTTTACATCAAATAAAAAATACCCGGTTATTTATATGCAAGATGGGCAAAATGTATTTGATGAAGCCACTTCTTTTTCCGGAGAGTGGGGAGTAGATGAATATCTTAATTCGTTGCCGATGGATGAACAATGTATTGTTGTTGCCATTGACAACGGTGGTATTTTGCGTATGAATGAATATAACCCATACAATAACAAAAAGTTTGGAAAGGGCGAAGGCACGGCGTATGCTTCTTTCTTGGCAGGAATACTCAAGCCTTTTGTAGATGAGCATTACAGAACATTGTCTGATCCAAAATATTCTGTGGTTGCCGGAAGCTCTATGGGCGGACTTATCTCTTTTTACAGTGCCCTACATTATCCAAAATCATTTGGTCTGGCAGGTATCTTTTCTCCTTCTTTTTGGATTGCGCCAAAACTGAAAGTTGAAGTGCAAAAGTTGGGAAGTAATTTAAATAAAAGTTCATTTTATTTTTATGGTGGCGGAGAAGAACCTGATAGTATGGTCGCAAATATTTATGCCACGCAACGACTTTTGCAAAAAATATCGTCTGTAAAAACAAGGGTAGATGTTATCAATAATGGAATCCACAATGAAAAATTCTGGCGCGCGGCCTTTCCTGCGTTTTATCGTTGGTGTTTAGAATTGTGGAAATAAAATACCACGCTCGGTTTGAAAAGACTTGTACATCTTTTGCGCCTTGTAAAGTAGGTTCTTGTTTTTGTTTGTTGATATTGATCGTAAAATTGGTTCCCTGAAATTCAAAAAAAGGCCGTTGTGTCTTTTTATCTTCTGATAGATAAATGCAGATCCGGTAAAATAATACAATCTTGGCCGGTTAAGCCAGTTCGGGTATATTTGCTCCTCAATAGCGGGTTGTATTAGTCCCAAGGCAATTAATTGGGTCAAAAATGCCTGTGATTTCTTTCAATCCGGTAAAAGCAATTCTTTGTCTTGTATCATTTTTTATGCGTAATAAAGGAAATTTAGCCTACTTCTAATCTAAAAAAGAACAGTTTTTATTTTGGTATGAAAATGATAAATTTGTATTTGTGAAAATATTTTTTGATGAAAGAATTATTTGTGATTCGTCACGCAAAAAGCAGTTGGGCTGATGCGCTTCAGTCAGATTTTGATAGACCATTAAATGATCGTGGGAAAAAGGATGCACCTTTGATGGCTACTGAACTAAGAAATAAAAATATATCAATTGATTTGTTTTTAACCAGTGATGCAAAGCGGGCGGCTTCTACTTGCCATTATTTTGCAAATGAATTTACCCAAGCTAAAATTTTGATAGAACCTAAATTATATCAGGCTACAACGAAGGCCTTTTATGAAGTTGTGCAAAACATAGATAATCAATTTAATAGTGTAGCGCTTTTTTCTCATAATACGGGTCTAACTGATTTTGTAAATGACTTATGTAATGTTCATGTAGATATTGTGCCTACCTGCGGTATTTATGCGGTAAAAATGGCTATTGACGATTGGAAAGGCTTTAAGAAAGGCAAGAAAGCTTTTTGGTTTTTCGATTATCCTAAGAATCATTTAATACGATAGTTCTAGTCTAGAATATTTTCTTCGAGGAAATTTTTGAGTGAGCTTTCTTCAATCTGTGGTAGATAAAAGGTGAAACCCTTTGCCGTTTGAATTTGATTATAATAATCTGCGGACGACTGAGAAAATGAATAAGCCCAAGATTGATCCATTAGTTTTTTGGCGAGATATTCTTGCTCCGTTTGGCCTGGTGTAGGTATTAAAATGGATTTTTTTTGCAAGTATAGAATTTCCATTATTGTGGAATAGCCGGAACGGCAAATTACAAATTCAGATTGTGCCATTAGAACAGACAGTTCCTCCGCATCGCAATAATTTTTAATGGTAAAATTTGCATCGCAATGTAGGCCAGGTGTTCCTCCCGGCAATCCTCGAACGAGCATTATTTTTTCTGAGAACTTATTCTTTATTGCTATGAACTTATTTTCTAGTACAGTTCTTTGTGGCTCCGGTCCAGAAAGCAAAATAAGGAAATCATATTTTCTTTCCTTTGTTATTTTTTTTAACCGACATAAAGGGCCAATGTATTCTACTGGTGTAGCTGGGAGCTTTTGAGGATGGGAGAGTTGCCCGGCTATATTATTTGCCCCGGCAAAATCAGGAACCCAACATTCAGAAAAAGAATTTATATATCTATAATTAATCTTTTGTATAAGCTTTTCTAAGAAAGAAAATGGTGCTGCTATTTGCAATTGGTGCGTAATAAAAACTGAATGCACCTTTTTATGTAGAAAACCATAACGATTGTCAGAGATGATGGTGTCAAAATTGTATTGTTCTGTCCACCTTTTTACCATTTTTTTCTCGTGTTGAATGGCCGCAATTATTTTGGGAATTTGTAAAAATAATTTTATCGCAAACCATTGCGTATTTTTCGCGTAAGAAATTTGATAGCCTTTTAAAGGTAAAAAATGGAGCTGGGGGAAGCGCTCTTTTAAGATCTTTTCGCAGGCAGACCCTTCCTCGCAAGCTAGGAAAACATGGCATTTCAACAAGATGAGCGCCTCCAAGATGGGAATACTGCGTGTGGTATGCCCTAACCCCCAATCGAGCGGTGAAAATAAAACTATAGGACTGTTATCTTTTGTTCCCAAAATATTGTTTTATTAAATAATTGTGTATTTTTATGTCAGGCAAAAATAGCGTATTGAATTATGTTGCAAAAAAGAGATTTAATAATATTATCCAAATCGTTCGAAACAAGTGTCGATGCATTTGAAAAAGAAGTATACTCTATTAACTGTGTGTTATACACGGTAGAGAGTATGGAGATGTTTTGTATTGTAAATGAGATTATAGATATTAATCGTTATAAAATAATTGATACGCCCTTCCTCATTCAGAAAGTTATTTCTGACAGAATGAAACCCTTTGTCTTTGTTTATAATAAAAATTAATTTTTCCCTTTTGAACTATTCTAGGTATTTTGTTGTTTACAAACCCTTTCAAACCTTATCGCAGTTTACATCGCAGGATAACAAGCACACATTAAAAGATTTTTTTCCGGTCCCTTCTGATATTTATCCTGTGGGAAGATTAGATTTTGATAGTGAAGGGTTACTGATTTTGACTAACGATACTTCCTTAAACCATAAATTACTGAACCCAAATTTTGCGCATAGTCGAGAATATTGGCTACAAGTAGATGGAGCCATTACAGGATCGGCTGTTGAGCAATTGCAAAAAGGTGTGGACATTAATATTTCAGGGAAGATTTATCGTACTCAAAAATGTATCGCTGAAATATTTACGAAGGAACCTAAGATGCCGGAGCGCCATCCACCCATTCGTTTTAGAAAAGATATTCCCGCACCTTGGATAAAGATAATTTTAAACGAAGGGAAAAATAGGCAAGTTCGCAAAATGTGTGCGAATGTTGGCTTTCCGGTATTGAGATTGGTAAGAGTACGTATAGAAAATATCACACTGGAAAGTATACAGCCGGGTGGGATGCGGGAAGTTTCGAAAGCTGAAATTGCAAAAGGTTTGAAGATTAAATTGTAAAAATTCGTCATGCATATAGCTGCAGGCACCATATTAATAAGTACGCCTTTATTGGATCACTCCATTTTTGAGAAGACCATTGTTTATATAAGCGAATACAATGTGGATGGAACTTCTGGTTTTATCGTCAACAAGCTATTCCCAAAAAGACTCAATGATTTAATCGAATTTAGGAACTCTCCATCCGTTCATCTATATGCAGGTGGACCGGTAGAAATGGAAAAACTATACTTTGTTCATCAACGACCCGATTTAATTGAAGGTGGGATATTTGTATGTAATTCTATTTACCTAGGGGGGAATTTTAAACAAGCTACTGATAGTATCAATAAGAAAGCGCTTTTGGAGAATGATATTAAATTATTCATTGGCTATTGCGGATGGGACTTTGGACAATTAGACGCGGAAATTGCAGAAGGTTGCTGGTTGCCCATAGAAATGGATGTACCCGAAACAGTTTTTCGGCGAGACAACAGGTTGCTTTGGAAAGAATTATACGCGCGTTGGGCAAATTGACGAAGAACATCTCATTTTAAATACTTGCCAATTCGTTCAATGACATCTTCATTTATTTTTTGAACTAAAAAGTTCATTTATACCGGCGGTAACCGAATTCCTTGACACTGCTATTGGGGCTTACTTTATTGTTAAAAGCGTTTGTGAAAATGCTTTTCAGGGAACCAGCGGGGGAAGCGGCGTTTTTATAGCATCGGCGCAGTGTCTTTAATCGGGATTCATCGCGTGCATTGCCAGCATTTTGCTGATCAATTGGATTTTACGCTCCACCTGATAAAAAAAATGCGGGTACATAAGTCTAAGATCAATTTTTAGTCAAAATATTAATTGATTATCAATTTGTTATATAAACACTATCAAAAAAACTTCCTTAAATACTTGTTTAATCAAAACTTTCGGTTCACCTTTGCACCCTTAATATAAAAACCGGCGGGATAGCGTCGGGTAAAACAAATTAAAATGAGTAAATTACATTTCACAACCAAGCACGCAAATGCGGCTACCGTACAACGGAACTGGTTTATCGTTGATGGTACTAATCAAACCGTGGGTCGTATCAGCTCCAAAATTGCAGCCATTTTGCGCGGCAAGAACAAAGCTTCTTATACCCCGCACGTTGATACAGGCGATTACGTTATTATTATTAATGCTGATAAAGTAACTTTTAGCGGCAATAAGTTAGACCAAAAAAAGTACATTAACTTCTCTGGTTATCCAGGTGGTAAAAAAGAAGAAGTGGCTAAAGATTTATTAAAACGCCGCCCGGAAGTAATAATGGAAAGAGCGGTAAAAGGTATGTTGCCTAAAAATAAACTGGGCCGCAAAATGATCGGAAAATTGTTTGTTTATGCAGGTGATACCCATCCGCATACAGCGCAACAACCTAAAGAATTAAAATTTTAAAAAATCGCTTTAGCATTACGCTCAAAGCATTAAGCATAAAAAATGGAAAAACAAAAAAATGCAGTTGGCCGTCGTAAGGAAGCCGTTACACGCGTTTTCTTAACTCGTGGTGGTGGGAAAATCACGGTTAACAATAAAGACTATAAACAATATTTTTCTTTGGGATACTTGCAAAATCAGTTGGAAGCGCCATTGAAAACTATTGAGGGAATTGATAAGTTTGATATCAAAATAAATGCTACCGGCGGTGGTATAAAAGGCCAGGCAGAAGCGGCTAAATTGGGCATTGCTCGCGCTTTAATAGAAGTAGATGCGGAATATCGTCCTGCATTGAAAGCTGCGGGTTACTTAACACGCAACTCTAAAAGTGTTGAACGTAAAAAGTTTGGTCACAAAAAAGCACGTCGCAGCTTCCAGTTCAGCAAACGTTAATCGGGATGGTTTTGGGTTGTATTTTATTTTTCAAAAAAATAATATTTCAATCTTCAAAAAATATATTTTAAACTTTTTTTAATTATAAATAAATGGAACAAAATACTTCTTTACAGCAGCAACTGCTCGAAGCCGGTGTACACTTTGGCCACCTTAAGAAGAAGTGGAATCCAAAAATGTTACCTTACATTTTTGCAGAAAAGAAAGGTATCCACATCATAGACCTTAATAAAACCGTTGATCATTTGCAGGAAACTGCAGCAGCAATGAAGCAAATTGCAAAAAGTGGTAAAAAAATCATGTTTGTTGCTACAAAAAAGCAAGCTAAAGAAATTGTTTCTGATTGCGCAAAAAAAGTAAACATGCCTTTTGCTACAGAACGTTGGCTGGGCGGCATGCTTACCAATTTCAACACAGTTCGTAAGAGTGTGAAAAAAATGCAAAGCATTGAGAAATTATTGAGCGATGCAAATGCAGAAAGTCTTACTAAGAAAGAACGTCTGACTTTAGCTCGTGATAAAGATAAGATGGAAAAAGTGTTAGGTGGGATCGCTCAAATGAGTCGCCTTCCAGCAGCTTTGTTTCTAGTAGATATAGGACATGAACATATTGCATTGGCTGAAGCAAAACGTTTAGGCATTACTACTTTCGGTATGGTCGATACCAACTGTGATCCAAATAAAGTTGATTTCTCCATTCCGGCAAACGATGATGCCACCAAATCAGTTGCTATTATTACTAACTACATCACTGCTGCTATTGCAGAAGGTTTGGCTGAACGTCAAGCTGCAAAAGAAGAAGATGAAGAAGAAGTTGATAATGAGAATGAAGCTAGAGCTGCTCGTTTACAAGCGGAAGCGGAAGCAGAAGGCGGAAATCGCGGACGTAGCCGTTCGTCCTCATCTGAAGGGAATAATAACGGACCTAAGCGTCGTGCACCACAAGGTGGCGGAGCGCGCAGACCTCAAGCAGGCGGGAAAAGATAATTACACAATTAATAGTTATCAATTAATAATTGTTAATATAAAAGAAGCCTGTAAACACTATTTGCAGGCTTCTTATTTTAATTCATAAATATAATTTGGAGGAAAAAATTATGGCAGCTATAACAGCTCAGGACATTAATAAATTACGTCAAGCTACCGGAGCAGGTATGTTGGATTGTCGTAAAGCTTTAACAGAAACAGGTGGTGATTTTGAAGCAGCTATTGACTGGTTGCGTAAGCAAGGACAAAAAGTTGCTGCAAAACGCAGTGATCGTGAAGCCAAAGAAGGTGTAGTTGTCGCACTAACTAATAGCGACAATACGGTTGGGTTTGTGGTAAATATTTCTTGTGAAACTGACTTTGTTTCAAAAAATGCAGACTTTGTGGCTTTTGCTAAAAGTATTGCTGAGGCCGCAGTTGCAAATAATGTAAAATCTGCAGAAGAATTGAATGACGCGAGTGTTAATGGTTCAAAGGTTGCAGATTTAATTAATGATAAATTGGCTGCAATTGGCGAAAAAATTGGTATAGCCAGATTTGAAAGAATAGAAGCTCCTTATGTTGCTTCCTATATTCATGGGGCTTATCGTATTGGTGTTTTGGTGGGATTAACTAAAGAAGCTGAAGAAGCAGGTAAGGATGTTGCTATGCAAATTGCGGCTTTAAATCCCTTGGCAGTCGATCCAGCAAGCATTGCTCCTGAAACAGTTGAGCGCGAAAGGGCTGTAATCATCGACACAATGAAAGCCGATCCTAAAATGGAAGGTAAACCAGACGAAATGATTGCAAAAATTGCTGAAGGAAAACTAAATGCATTCTTTAAAGAAAATACTTTATTGGCACAACCCTTTGTAAAAGATGCGAGCCAAACTGTTGAATCATATTTAGGTAAAGATTTAAAAGTTACTCAGTTTGTGAGAGTTGCTTTAGGATAGGTCCAAATATCTTTTTATAAAAAGAAGCGCGCAGCTCATCCGTCGCTTTAGTTTGGATGGGTTGTAAACGACAAACAAGGTTTAAAAATACTGTCTGATTTAGGGACTAAATCGGACACTAAAAAAAGGAGTAAGGTGTTACCATTAGGTAAGTTTGACCTCCGAGCCCAACTCAACGGCTCTGCCGTGAGTGGGTAGTTCACAAAAAACCACTTCTGTTAAATGCAAGAAGTGGTTTTTCTATTTTAATTCTCCTGTATATAGTTATGGATTTTCTGTTGTTGCCTCTCTTGCCTCTGGCGCTTCATCAGCCATATTTTTTAATTCTTTATTCAATTCCTGTAGAGCTTCGTCTGTAGCTTTTTCGCCACCTGCAATTTTGATTTTGTCTAGTAGATTTAATGAAAGCGTTTCTTCTTCTACCTGTTCTTTTACAAACCATTGCATAAAGTTCCAGGTTGCCCAATCTTCCTGTTCTAAGCTCATCTTTACTATTTTGTAAATGCTGGCGGTATTATCTACTTCTTGTTCAAATACCTTGTTGAAACAATCTTGTAGATTTGAAGGGTTCTTATCAGGTGCCGGAATGGCCATGACGGTTACTTTCCCGCCTCTGTTTAAGATGTACTCTAAAAATTTCATCATATGATTACGCTCTTCATGTGCGTGCCTGAAAAGGAAGTTGCCTACGCCTCCATAACCTTCCGCAGTAGCCCAAGCTGCTTGTGCCAAGTATATTTGAGAAGCATATGCTTCTTTTGTCATTTGTGCATTTAATGCCGCTTCTATAGATTTTGAAAGTCTATTCGTCTTCATAAAATTATTTTTAGTCATTAAAATTAATAGTGTAGAAAAATGAGAATAATGATCTGCTTATATTTATACTACATCTTTTGTGCCACTATCAATTATCTAATTAAAATAAAAGAGATATTGCATATATTAACCATTTAGAGATAATAACGAATGGATAAAGCCCCAATAAATGTTCTAATTGTAATTAAACACAGTTTTTGTTTTGTATATTGCATTTTAATTTTTTGGCATAAATAGAAACGATAGTGAAAAAAACGACATTTGCTTTGGTGGCATTTACCTCGATGGTTATCTTTTTTTCTTGTAAACAGAAGGAGAAAACGATTCCTAGACCAGATCATTTGGTGGTGGTTATTTATGAAAATCACAAGTACAGCCAAATTTTAGATTCAGCAAATGCACCATTTATTGCATCACTGATGAAAGATGCAGCGGTGTTTACCAATTCTCACGGCGTTATTCATCCAAGCCAGCCAAACTATTTGGCATTCTATTCAGGCAGCGTACAAAACTGCACGGGGGATAAATGCCTTGATTCGGTTTCTCCGTTTATTACCAAAAATTTGGGTGCTTCCCTTATTCAAAAAGGTTTTACATTTAAAGGGTATGCGCAAGGCCTGCCGGAAATCGGCAGCAAGATTTGCAACGATAGTATAAGTGCTTTAACTGGAGGACAGGTTTATGGAAGAAAACATTGCCCTTGGGTAAACTGGCAAGGAGAAAAAGAAAATAATATTCCAGATTCAGTGAGTTTGCCTATGACTTATTTTCCTAAAGATTTTAATCAATTAGCGACCGTTTCCTTTGCGATTCCTGATATGGATAATGACATGCACAATATTGGTAAACCTGGCGATTCGGCAGCCATCAGCCGCGGAGATATCTGGTTAAAAGAAAATATGAGTGCTTACATCGATTGGGCGAAAAAACACAATAGTCTTTTGATCTTTACTTTTGATGAAGATGATTTCACCGCAGAAAATAGAATACCGACTTTGTTTATAGGCGAACAGGTGAAACCCGGAATGTATAATGAAAGAATTGATCACTTTGATGTCTTGCGGACGATCGAAAAAATGTATAATTTGCCTAACTCTGCACAAGATACTTCGGCACATGCAATTACAGATGTATGGAAGTAAATGGTGTTTTAAGGCACATTGATATACTTATGTATTTGAACACTTAGTTCCCATTGCGGATGTTGCTTTATGTAATCAATCATCAGTGGGAGCATTTGCTTCTCTTTAGACCATTCCGGTTGAAGATATAGTTTGCATCCTGGTGAAGTTTGTGCAGCATATTTTTCAGCCCAATCAAAATCGGATTTGTTATAAACAATTATCTTTAGTTCGTTTGCTTTTGCGATAACTTCAGGTAAAGGTTCTTTAAATTTTTTCGGTGAAAGACATATCCAGTCTATATTCCCACTTAAAGCATAAGCTCCGGAAGTTTCGATGTTTGTTTGAAACCCTGCTTTGTGTAAAACGTCAGTTAATTCATCTAAATTGTACATCAAAGGTTCGCCACCGGTAATGACTGCAATAATATTTTTGGTATTGCCAGCTACTTCCTCCAGCGCTTTATGGACAATTTCTTCTACCGAGAATTTCGGGTGCGCGCCAGCATCCCAGCTGTCTTTTACATCGCACCATGAGCAGCCTACATCACATCCACCTAAACGGATGAAATATGCTGCTCTGCCTTGATATAATCCTTCACCTTGAATAGTATAGAAAGACTCCATCACGGGGAGGGAAGATGCTATGTATGATGTATGCTTTATAGTGTAGATTTATGAATTAAATAGATTGGTGAAAAGTAACAGTACTTGATAGGCGCAAATGTCAAGCGACTTAATTTATTTTTTAAAGAGCCATATGGTTGAATATTTACTTCTTTTAATCCTTCGGCTCTTTATAAGTTAAAAGTCTATGGTGAACTGATTGTCATTTGGATTTTTAGCATTCCAACTGCGTTAAACCAATGACTATCGGAATATAATCTTCTATTTTGTCCTTAAATCGTAAGCCCTTAAAGTATTCTTTAGTAATCCTGCTATGGTCATCAGTCCAACACCACCGGGAACCGGGGTGATGAAAGACGTTTTGGGCGCAACCTCGGCAAAAGCCACGTCTCCTTTAATGCTATAGCCACTCTTTTTAGAAGCATCTTCTATGCGGGTAATACCTACGTCAATTAAAATAGCGCCATCTTTAACCATGTCTTCTTTTACAAATTCGGGTTTACCCAACGCTGCGACAATAATATCAGCTTCCAAACAAAGTTCTTTTAAATTATGGGTATGTGAATGACAAAGTGTTACGGTACAGTTGCCATAAGGATTATTACCACTTAACAAAATACTCATTGGGCGACCGACAATATTGCTACGACCAATTACCACGGCGTGTTTGCCTTTGGTTTCAATATGGTAGTGCTCCAACATTAACATAATGCCATAAGGGGTTGCCGGAATAAAAGAAGGGATGCCCAACATTAAATTGCCTGCGCTAATAGGATGAAATCCATCCACATCTTTTTGAGGATCGATGGTGGCAATCACTTTTTGTTCACTAATATGTTTAGGTAAAGGTAGTTGTACCAATATGCCATCCAAATTTTCATCCTGGTTAAGGGTAATGATTTGTTGCAACAAGACCTCTTCTGAAACTGAATCTTCCAAACGGATCATAGTTGATCTAAACCCGATTTCGGCACAAGTTTTTACTTTACTGGCTACGTAAGTTTCGCTTGCGCCATTATTCCCTACCAAAATTACAGCTAAATGCGGTGCGCGTTTTCCGCTACTGATAATTTCATTTACTTGCTGCTGAAGTTTTTCTTTTACCGCTTTTGAAGCGATTTTTCCATCGAGTAATTGCATGGTGCAAAGTTAATTGATTAAATAATAACCTGCTGAGATGCAAGCAACAAAAATAACTCTTATATAAGCGCAATGATTTATAATAGTAATTAGCAGAACTCTAAACCATTGTTTCTGTTCTGGAAAAGATATACCAAGTTTGTTTTATTTTTTGTAGTTAAGATTAGTTTGGCACTTATTTAAAAAGATGTTTCTCAAATGGATGAGATAAAAAAAGCAGTAAACCATATCTGATTTACTGCTTTAAATTTAAGTATGTATTAAATTAACGTCTTGTAAAATCGTAGTAGACATAGGCTGTCTGACCGTCAACTGTTACCGGAGAAACAAGTGTGAAGCCCTGTTGTGTCACATTATAAACGTCCAAAATATATCCCTCGGTAACTTTTCTGGCCTTTTGACCATTTATAATTTTCAATTGGAATTTCTTTTGACCATTTGCATCGGTTCTTACCGACCAAATAATATTACGTACCCCTGCATAACAGTCACCATTATCTTGAATAGTGTAAGTGCCGTAGCCATTATGTGGTAATACCCATTGACTGCCAATAAAACAATTGGGTGTAACATCATCAAAAACGGTTGTATTCAGTTTTATTTGGGTAAGAATAGTTGCCGATGTATTTCCTGCGTCGTTAAAAGTTTCGGTATGTGTGCTTGAGGCTGTATTTACGCCCTCTACGCGTACATCCGAAACGGTATAATTTCCATTTAGATTTACTTTATCTACAGTATGCGACATCGTAGAACACGCGGTAAAAGTCAGACTGGCTGCTATAAAAGTAAAAGCTGTAATAAATATTTTTTTCATTTTTATCTTTTTAATAATTAGAAAATTTACAGTTGACAATAATCTATAATAACACTAGAGCAATTGAAGTGCCAAAATGGCCTTTTGAAAATAAAATTTACCAACTAGCACGTGCGCTTGCGGCAACATCTAAACCAGAAAATTCTTTATTAAGAAATTTATAATAACCTGTTATGGCAATCATGGCTGCATTGTCGACACAATATTGGAAATCTGGGATCGACGTTTTAATATCATTTTCTAAGCCATAATCCGTAAGCGTTTTTCTCAAACCACTATTCGCGCTTACGCCACCAGCAATACACACGTGTTTTACGCCTGTTTGTTTGATAGCCTTCTTCAATTTTTTCATCAACACATTGATGATTGTGTGTTGAATAGAAGCACATAAGTCGTTTAAATTTTCTTCAACGAACTTTGGATTCTCTTTAATTTGTTTTTGTAAGAAATATAAGACAGAAGTTTTTATACCACTAAAGCTAAAGTTCAAATCAGGTACTTGGGGTTCTGCAAATTTGAATGCTAACGGATTCCCTTCTTTTGCATATTTATCTATCAATGGACCACCGGGATATTTCAGGCCTAATATTTTGGCAGTCTTGTCAAAAGCTTCTCCTGCGGCATCGTCTATAGTTTCTCCGATAACCTCTAATTTTAGCGCTGAATGAGCCAGTACAATTTGTGTATGACCGCCGCTAACAGTTAAACACAGGAAGGGGAAATCCGGTTTTTGTTCCGTAATTAAATTAGCCAAAACATGTGCTTGCATGTGATGCACAGCAATCAGAGGTTTATCTAAAGCCAATGCCAGAGATTTGGCAAATTGCGCACCCACTAACAAACTGCCAATTAATCCGGGGGCCTGGGTAAAAGCAATCGCATCTAT
>NZ_JBNQGD010000334.1:0-5623 GCF_050436765.1 Arachidicoccus sp.
AATTTCTCTTCTTGGTATTGTTCTATAATTTTTGCTACATGTTTGACGTGGTCCACATCTTGTACGCTCGCTCCACCAAATTTGAATACTCTCATTTTGAATTTATATGCTGTTACTGTGGGGCAAATATAAACCTAATGAGATTATTTTGGTGCTTAAAAAAGGAAAGGGTCCTGTAAGCAAATTATTAGAGTAGCCGGGGGTTAAATCATAAAATATTGCAACGATACAAATTATTAATTTTTAATCATCTATTATTAATTAATTTGCAGGCATGCAAAAATCAATCATTACTGTTAAGGACTTAAGGAAAAAATATGGCGATTTTGAGGCGGTAAAAGGTATCTCTTTTGATGTGATGGAGGGGGAAATATTTGGACTGCTTGGTCCAAACGGTGCCGGTAAATCTACTACCCTTGAAATTATTGAAACCCTACGCAAAAAAACGAGTGGAGAGATATTTGTTGATGGAATGAATTTAGATAAAAGACCTAATGATATAAAGAAAATTATTGGGGTGCAATTGCAGGCAGCCGGCTATTATCCCGGGCTTTCACTTACAGAACTTGTAGACATGTTCGCGGGATTATATAACAAAAAGGTAGACCCGTTGAAGCTATTGGATTCCGTGAATTTAAGAGACAAAGCAAAAAACAAATTTAAGCAATTGAGTGGCGGCCAAAAGCAGCGTTTTTCCATCGCGACCACTTTGATCAATCAGCCTAAAATTATTTTCTTAGATGAACCGACTACAGGGCTTGATCCGCAAGCGCGCCGCAATTTGTGGGATTTGATTTTGGAGATTCGCGACAAAGGCACAACCGTTATTATTACTACCCATTATATGGATGAAGCGGAGTTCCTTTGTGATAGAATTGCTATTGTGGATGCAGGCAAAATCATCACCTTAGATACACCCGACAATATGATTGACAATTTAGTGGCGACCGGTTTTGAACGACCGAAACAAGTTAAAAATGCCAATTTAGAAGATGTATTCATTCATCTTACAGGAAAAGATTTAAGAGCAGAATAATTTAATTTATGCAACAAGATATTCGTTACCCCATCGGAAAATATCAACCGCAGATATTTTCAGAAGAATTGAAAAGTAAGTGGCTGTTTGATCTGGAAACATTGCCTGGGGATGTAGAACGTGCCGTACTAAATCTGGATGAAGCACAATTGCAGACCCCGTATCGGGACGGCGGTTGGACTCTTCATCAGGTAGTGCATCATTTGGCAGACAGCCATATCAATTCTTATGTGCGGTTTAAATTAGCATTGACGGAAGATAATCCTACGATAAAAACCTATGATGAAAAACTTTGGTCAGAACTCGGTGATGTAAAAACGCAACCTATAAATGTTTCCATCACACTATTGCACGCTTTACATTTAAGGTGGGTGGCGCTTTTGCAAAGCTTGAACAAGGAAGACTGGAATAAAACAATATACAACCCTGGAAGTAAAAAAGAAATGACACTTTGGTTTCTGCTGGGTATGTATTCCTGGCATGGGAGACATCATACCGCACACATTACGGAATTAAGAGAGCGGATGAATTGGTAAACGAAAAATGAGTATTATGGACGAGAATTTAAAATGGAAAACGCTTTCTTCACAGTATTTATTTAAAGACACCTGGCTTACAGCCCGAAAAGATCGCTGTGAACGCAATGATGGCAAAATTGTTGATCCTTACTATGTATTTGAATTTCCGGAATGGGTAACAGCTTTGGCCATTACAGAAGATGAAAAAATAATCTTAGTAAAACAATATCGGCACGCATTGGGCGAAGTTGGTATAGAATTACCCGGTGGTTGTGTAGATGCCGCAGATGCTAACTTTGAAGACGCTATTCGCCGTGAATTGTTGGAAGAAACAGGCTATGCCTTTGAATCAGTCCATTCTTTGGGAAGAACTTCTGCAAATCCATCTACCAATAGTAATTTGATGCATATGTTTGTTGCTACCGGAGGGAAAAAAATACAAGACCAGAATTTAGATGAGAACGAGGAAATTGAAATCTTAGAAGTAAGTTTTGAAGAATTTTTTCAGCTGTTGGCAGAAAAACGAATGGTGCAGTCCATGCATATAACCACATCTTTTTACGCGCTATCTTATTTAAATAGACTACAGTTAAAATAAAAATTGCTTGAGCGCATTAAAAAAAATAACCATCATCGGACCGGAAAGTACGGGGAAGTCTAGTCTCTGCGCAGCCTTGTCTGACCATTATCAAACTATTTGGTGCAGCGAATATGCACGTGAATATTTGTTGAAAAATGGTAAGGAATATACTTATGAAGATTTATTGGTTATTGCTAAAGGGCAATTGGCATTAGAAGACAGTTGTGTGGAGGAAGTTCAAAAAGCAGAAAGACAAAAAAATAGTGGATCAGGGAAGGATTTGTCTATCGCATTATCAGACTCCCACGTTGCAGAGCTTTCTGGTCATCAGACTTTCCCACTTTTATTTATCGATACCGATATGTACGTAATGAAAGTATGGTGTGAGTATGTTTTTAATCGATGTCACAATTTTATTTTAGAAGAAATTGCCACCCGAAAATATGATTTTTATTTGCTCTGTGATATAGATTTGCCGTGGGTTGCAGACGAATTGCGCGAATACCCTGATGAGCATTCGCGCAAAGAATTATTTGAAATATATCTTGATATTTTAGTCAATCAAAATGTGCCTTTTGAAATTATCAGTGGGCAAAATGACAAACGTATTGCCAATGCAATTGCTGCCATCGAGCAACTATTCATCCTCTAAGTGATTGCTATTTTTCCTATTTTTCAGGGCAATATAGTACAGGGGAAATCCTAAAGCCACAATCACCAAACCACCAATTACATAATTTTGCTTGTAGAAGATGAGCAATAGGCAGAATGCTGCAGCCAGTAGAACATAGATGCCCGGAAGTATTGGGAAAAGTGGCGCTTTGTACGGCCTTTCTGCATCTGGTCTTTTCTTTCTTAAAATAAAAATGCCGATAATTGTAAGCATATAAAAAAGGACTACTACAAAAGAAACCATATCCAGCAGGTCACCATATTTTCCACTTAAACAAAGTAAACTGGCAAAAATGCATTGGATCCAGAGACCATATTCCGGTACCGAATATTTGTTGAGGGTTCCGGCTCTTTTGAAAAATAACCTGTCTTTTGCCATGGTATGATATACACGAGCACCAGAGAGAATTAACCCATTGTTGCATCCGAATGTGGAAATCATTATCATCAATGCAATAATAATAGTGCCTACTCGGCCAAATGCCTGTTGTGACGCCGCTACAGCTACTCTGTCTTTTGCTGCATAGGCAATATCATGCAAAGGTAATACAGCAAGGTATACATAGTTTACAGCAAGGTAGATCAATGTAACGATAAGTGTCCCTAAAAATAAACTTAGTCCGACATTGCGTTTGGGGTTTTTAATTTCTCCGGCGATAAACGTTACATTTTCCCAGGCTACGCTACTAAAAACAGAACCTACCATGGCAGCCGCAACGGCACCTAATACAGCCAGCCCGACATAATGAGTTACGGTTCCGTCTGCATTAAAATGTCCAATATTCCAAGCATTCTGCCAGTTGGCATGCCACACATTTTCTTTGATGGCCAATAGCCCGAAAATAATCAATCCAAATAGGCTTAATAATTTTATCGTTGTGAAAAATGTTTGCACCAGTTTTCCATTTTTAATACCTTTTGTATTTAAAAAAGTAAGCAGTATGATGATGACGATAGATAAAACTTGGGCCGGACTGATGTGTAAAGATCCGATGGATAACAATACGATATCTTCACTTACCTGCGGGAAGAGATATGCGGCGAATTTGCTGAAAGCCACACCCACAGCAGCGATAGTGCCTGTTTGTATAACTGCAAAAAAACTCCAACCATACAAAAAGCCCACCAGCGGATTGTAAGCTTCTTTTAAGTATACATATTGCCCCCCGGCTTTTGGAAACATCGCGCTCAGTTCTCCGTAACTTACGGCGGCAGCAATGGTCATAAAGCCGGTAATAACCCATACGAGTATTAACCAGCCAGCGCTGCCAATATCGCGCGTCATGTCGGATGCGACAATAAAAATACCCGAACCAATCATGCTGCCGGCTACAATCATTGTGGCATCCAACAGTCCCAGAGAGGGCTTGAAAGACTTTTTTTCAGATTCCATAGTTTGGGAAGTTTGTTTTGGTGAAAATTAGCTTAATATATTATTTTCAATGTAAAGCAATATTTGTCCCGTGGCGCCTGATTTGCTTTGTAAATAGTTCTTTGCGGTATCGCAAGCATTATAATAAAGCTTTTGATTTTCAAGCAAATCATTGAATGTCTCTTCTAGTTCTAATATATTCTCCACTGAAAATGCCGCGCCAGAGGCTTCCAACTCCACCGCTTCTAAAAATTTGTCAAACACTGGGCCGAAAACCACTGGCTTATTATAGACTGCTGCTTCTAATACATTATGAACCCCGTCCTCCCCAAAAGCGCCGCCAATAAAACATATATCCGCGTATTTATATAAACGACTCAGCATGCCTATATTATCTATAATAATGGTGTTTATGGATGCATCCACTGTTTTTTCACGTAGATATTGACTATATAAAATGGATTGTTTATAAATGTGTAAGCAATCATGTAAGCGCTCTGTATCAATTTCGTGCGGTGCAATAATGAAACGTGTGTCAACGTTTTTATTGGCATAATGATTCAGCACTTCATCGTCTTCATCCCAGGTACTACCGGCAACAATGACAGGATGGTTATTGCAAAACTCTTCTATTTGTTCTACCGGAGACCAATTCTTCGCAATTTCTATGACCCTGTCTACACGGGTATCTCCGCAGATAGTCGTATTGATTATATGAATGGATTTCAATAATTCTTGTGAAACGGTGTCTTGAATAAAAATATGAGAAAAATATTGGAGCATAGTCCGATGTAAGCTTCCATACCATTTGAAAAATGGTTGATTTTCTCTAAAAATTGCGGAAACCAATAAGAGCGGGATTTGTTTTTGCTTTATTTGCTTTAAATAGAAATACCAAAATTCATACTTTACAAAAATGACTAATTGAGGTTGAACTATTGATAAGAATTTCCGTGCATTGACTTCTCCGTCTAATGGTAAATAGAAAACGTAATCCGCTAAGGCATAATTTTTATGTACTTCGTAGCCTGAGGGAGAGAAGAAAGTAAGCAATATTTTGTGTGTAGGATGTTGGTGTTTTAGTTTTTCAAGTAGCGGCCGTCCTTGTTCAAATTCTCCTAAGGACGCACAATGAAACCAAATGACCGGTGATGTATTTTCTTTGAAGGCCTTACGTATTTTTTTAAATAATTTGATGCGACCTTGTTTCCAAAGCCTTGCTTTCCGGTTAAAGATAGAGGCGATGTCTACGCCAAAAGCGTAAAGGAAAATAAAGAGTCTGTAGAAAAACAAATTCATTCAATGGCATATTTGATACAAGATAATATTTTTTCTTTTTCCAAAGGGTGAAACCAGTGAAAATCTTCCTGCTTTTTAAACCATGTGATTTGTCTTTTGGCGTAATGACGGGTATTTATTTTTATTTTCTCTATAGCTTCTGGTAA